>CAXSER010000274.1:0-4351 GCA_964236315.1 uncultured Acetobacteraceae bacterium
CGTCAGGCATGCGGGTCACTGGCCCGAGGTCAGGAGGGCGGCATTGCCGCCGGCGGCGGCGGTGTTGACGGTGGTGGTGCGTTCGGTGGCGAAGCGGCGGAGGTAGTCGGGGCCGCCGGCCTTGGGGCCGGTGCCGGACAGGCCCTGGCCGCCGAACGGCTGGCTGCCGACCACGGCGCCGATCATGCTGCGGTTGACGTAGGCGTTGCCGGCGGGGACGCGGGCGAGGACGCGGGCGACGAAGCCGTCGACGCGGCTCTGCACGCCCAGGGTGAGGCCGTAGCCGGTGGCGGCCAGGTCGTCGAGCAGGGCGTCGAGCGCGCCGGCGCGGAAGCGGACCAGGTGCAGGACGGGGCCGAACACTTCCTCCCCGAGATCGCTGACGCGCTCGATCTCGAACAGGTGGGGGGCGACGAAGCGGCCGAGGGGGGCGTGGCCGGCGTAGTGGGTGCGGGCGGTGGCCGTCATGTGGGCGATGTGGCGGTCGAGGCGGGCTTTTGCCCCGTCGTCGATCACGGGGCCGATGTGGGTGGCGGGATCGGCGGGGTCGCCGAGGCGGAGCTCGGCGGCGGCACCGGCGATCATGGTGGCGATGCGGTCGGCGACGTCGGACTGCACGCAGATCAGGCGCAGTGCGGAGCAGCGCTGGCCGGCGGAGCGGAAGGCGCTGGTGACCGCGTCGTCGGCGACCTGCTCGGGAAGCGCGGTGGCGTCGACGACCATGGCGTTGATGCCGCCGGTCTCGGCGATCAGGGGGGCGATGGCGGCGTCGCGGGCGGCGAGCGCGCGGTTGATGGTGCGCGCGGTCGCGGTGCTGCCGGTGAAGGCGACGCCGGCGGTGAGGGGGTGGGCGACGAGGGCGGGGCCGGCGTCGGGGGGGGCGAGGTGGAGGACGTCGGCGGGGATGCCGGCCTGGTGCAGGAGACGGACGGCGGCGGCGGCGATGCGCGGGGTCTGCGGGGCGGGCTTGGCAAGGACGGTGTTGCCGGCGGCCAGGGCGGCGGCGACCTGGCCGGTGAATATGGCGAGGGGGAAGTTCCAGGGGGAGATGCAGGCCCAGGCGCCACGGCCGTGGCGGGTCAGGGTGTTGCTCTCGCCGGTGGGGCCGGGGAGGTCGAGCGGGCGGAACAGGGCGCGGGCCTGGGCGGCGTAGTAGCGCAGGAAGTCGATGGTCTCGCGCAGCTCGGACAAGGCGTCGTCGAGGGTTTTTCCCGCCTCGTCGGTGAGCAGGGCGAGCAGGGGCGCGCGGTCGGACTCGACGAGGTCGGCGGCGCGGTCGAGGGCGGCGGCGCGGGGGTCGGGGCCGAAGGCGTCCCAGGCGGGCTGGGCGCGGTGGGCCGTGCGGATGGCGGCGTCGATGCTGGTGGTGAGGGGTGTGGGCGCGGCGGGGTGGGTGCGGGCGGTGGCGAGGTCGGCCAGGAGGGCCTGGAGGGAGGCGTGGTCGCCGAACTCGACGCCGGCGCTGTTGCGGCGGCCGGGGAACAGGGCGGAGGGGAGCGGCAGGGGGTGGGCGGCGGGGGTGCGCAGGGCGTCGGCGGGGCGCTGCAGGAGGCGGGCCACGGGGACGGCGGGGTCGGCGGCCTGGGCGACGAAGGAGGTGTTGGCGCCGTTCTCCAGCAGGCGGCGGACCAGGTAGGCGAGCAGGTCGGCATGGCCGCCGACGGGGGCGTAGGTGCGCACGGCGAGCGTGGGGTGCTCGCGCAGGAGGGCGGCGTAGAGGGCGTCGCCCATGCCGTGCAGGCGCTGGAACTCGTAGCCGTCGAGGTCGCCGGCGCGCTCGATGATGGACGCGACGGTGAGGGCGTTGTGGGTGGCGAACTGGGGGTAGAGGCGGGGGCGCAGCGCGAGCAGTCGCTCGGCGCAGGCGAGGTAGGCGAGGTCGGTGGCGCTCTTGCGGGTCAGGACGGGGTAGTCGGGCAGGCCGCGTTCCTGGGCGCGCTTGATCTCGGTGTCCCAGTAGGCGCCCTTGACCAGGCGGACCATCAGGCGGCGGTCCAGGCGTTCGGCCAGGGCGGCGATCGCGTCGATGGCGGGCAGGGCGCGGCGGCCGTAGGCCTGGATGGCGAGGCCGAAGCCGTCCCAGCCGGCGAGGTCGGGGTCATCCAGCACGGCCTCGATCACGGCGAGGGAGAGCTGGAGGCGGTCCTGCTCCTCGGCGTCGACGGTGAAGTTCAGGTCGTGGGCGCGGGCGGCGCGGGCCAGGGTCGTGACAACGGACAAAAGCTCGGCCATGACGCGGGGCTTCGAGGTGGCCTCGTAGCGGGGGTGCAGGGCGGAGAGCTTGACGGAGATGCCGGGGCGGTCGGGGAGCGGGCGGTTGCCGGCGGCGCGGCCGATGGACTCGATGGCGTCGCCGTACGAGCGGGCGTACTGGGCGGCGTCGGCGGCGGTGCGGGCGCCCTCGCCGAGCATGTCGAAGGAGTAGCGGTACGCGCGGCCGGAGCGGGAGCTGGCGCGGCGCAGGGCCTCGTCGATGGTCTGGCCGAGGACGAAGTGGCCGCCCATCACGCGCATCGCCTGGCGGGTGGCGGCGCGCACCGCGGGGACGCCGAGGCGCTTGACGGTCTGGGCGAGGACGCCCTCGGGGGTCTCGTGCGGCTGGATGACGCGCGAGGAGAGGGCGAGGGCCCAGGCGGAGGCGTTGACCAGGAGGGCGGCGGCGGGAGCGCCAGGGGGGCGGGTGAAGTCGGCGGCGCCGAGCTTGTCCTCGATCAGGGCGTCGGCGGTGCCAGGGTCGGGGACGCGGAGCAGGGCCTCGGCGAGGACCATCAGGGCGAGGCCCTCGCGGGTGGAGAGGCTGTACTCGCGCAGCACCTCCTCCAGGCCGCCGAGGCCGCCGCGGGTGCGGATCGCGGCGATCAGGCGGGCGGCCTGGGCGTCGACGCGGGCCTCGCGGTCGGGGGGAAGCGTCGCGTGGTCGAGCAGGGGGCGCAGGAGGGTGGCTTCGTCGGGGGCGTAGGGGGCGTGGTCGAGGGGGCCGGGGGGGCTGCCCGCGCCCGGTGCCGCGGCCGGGGCTCCTGCCCTGCCCTCGCCTGTCGTGCGCGCTGCCGCGCCCGTGTCCGCTGCCGGGGTGGGGCCGATGTCGGGCATCTAGGCCAGGGCGCGTGCGAGGGTGGGCGTGGCGACCTGGATCGTGTCGGGGGGCGTGTCGGGGGTGGCGCCGGGGGCGATGCGGGAGAAGAGGTTCTTCGGGTCGGGAAGGTCGGGGATCAGGTCCAGGGTCGAGCACAGGCCGGTGCGGGTCGCCAGCTCGCGCAGGTAGCGCAGCGTGGAGAAGTCCTCGATCGCGAAGCCGACGGAGTCGAACACGGTGACCTCCGTGGCGTTGCGGCGGCCGGGGGAGGCGCTGGTGACCACGCGCCACAGCTCGGTGGCGGGGAAGTCGGGGGGGAGCTGCTGGATCTCGCCCTCCACGCGGGCCTGGTCGAGGTACTCCACGAACACGCTGGCGTGGCGCAGGATCTCGGGGTCCAGCTCGGTCTTGCCGGGGCAGTCGCCGCCGATGGCGTTGAGGTGCATGCCGGGCTCGATCATCGCGGGGGTGAGCACGCGGGCGTGGGCCTTGAGCGCGGTGGCGGTGGTGACGATGTCGGCGCCGCGGGCGGCGTCGGCGGCGTCCGTGGCCTCGGTGATGTCGAGGCCGGCGTGGCGCAGGTTGGCGCGGAACTTCGCCGTCGCGGCGGGGTCGATGTCGAAGACGCGCAGGCGGTCGATGCCGAGCGCGGCGCGAAAGGCCAGGGCCTGGAACTCGGACTGCGCGCCGAGGCCGATCAGGGCCATGGTGCGCGCGTCGGGGCGGGCGAGGTGGCGGGCGGCGAGGACGGAGGTGGCGGCGGTGCGAAGGGCTGTCGCCAGCGTCATCTCGCACAGGAACACGGGGTAGCCGGTGGCGACGTCGGCCAGCACGCCCAGGCCGGTGACGGTGAGCAGGCCGGCGCCCGTGTTGGCGGGGTGGCCGTTGACGTACTTGAAGGCGTAGTGCGCGCCGTCGGAGATCGGCATCAGCTCGATCACGCCGGAGGGGGAGTGGCTGGCCAGGCGCGGGGTCTTCTCGAAGGCCTCCCAGCGGCGGAAGTCGGCCTCGATGGCGGAGGCGAGGCCGAGCAGGAAGGCGTCGGCGCCGGTGCGGGCGAGGAGGCGGGCGACGTCGGCGACCCCGGCGTACTGGACCATGGCGACAGGCTCCCCTCGTCGTGCGGCGGTCCCGCGGGGCCTGGCGGGGCGCCAGGGGCGGGTCGCGCGGGGAGGATAGCACGGATGGGCCGCGGGGCGGGGCGTGTCGTGGCTGCCGCGTGTCGCCGCGACCCGGCTGCGGGCGGGCGGCGGGGCGGGCCTAGCCGGCGGGGAGGCG
>CAXSER010000275.1:0-4342 GCA_964236315.1 uncultured Acetobacteraceae bacterium
GCAAGGCCAGGGCTCTGCCCTGGACCCGCCAGGGCGAGCCGCCCTGGACCGGCGCATGAAAGGCAGGGCGGCTGGTGCCGCAGGCCCAGGTCGAGGTTTCCAAAGGCGAGCCTTTGGCGGAGTTCGAGGCAGAGCCTCGACCCTGCCTCAGCCCCGGACCGTGGCGACCAGCTCGGCGACGTGGTCCGGCGGCGTGTGCGGCAGGATGCCGTGGCCGAGGTTGAAGATGTGGGCGCGGCCGCGCAGGGCGTCGCGCACGCCGAGCGCCTCGCTGCGCAGGGCGGCGCCACCGGCGACCAGGGCGAGGGGGTCGAGGTTGCCCTGCAGGGCGACGTGCTCGGGGACCTCGACCGCGGCGCGGCGCGGGTCGGTCACGGTGTCCAGGCCGACGCCGTCGACGCCGGTGCGCTCGGCGTAGTGACGCAGCAGGGTGCCGGCGAGGCGGGGGAAGCCGATGATCGGCGTGCCGGGGTGGCGCAGGTTGAGCGCCTCGACGATGCGCCGGGTGGGGCCGACGACGTGCTTCCTGAACTGCATCGGCGAGAGCACGCCGGCCCAGCTGTCGAACAGCATCACGGTCTCCGCGCCGGCGACGATCTGCGCGGAGAGGTAGTCGACGGTGACCTCCTCCAGCAGCGCCATGATGCGGCCGAACAGCTCGGGCTGCGCGTAGGCCATGGTGCGGGTGGCGGCGAAGTCGCGCGAGCCGGAACCCTCGATCATGTAGCAGGCGACGGTGAACGGGCTGCCCGCGAAGCCGATCATGGTGGCGGTGGGGGGGAGTGCGGCGCGGACGCGGCGCACCGTCTCCAGGATCGGCTGGATGGCGTCGGGCAGGCGGCCGCGGTCGAGGGCCTCGAAGCCCGCCTGGTCGCGGATCGGGGGCAGCTCGGGGCCCTCGCCGGAGACGAACTGCAGGCCCTGGCCCAGCGCCCAGGGCACCATGAGGATGTCGCTGAACAGGATGGCCGCGTCCATGCCGAAGCGGCGGACGGGCTGCAGGGTGATCTCGGTGGCGAGGTCGGGGGTCGTGCAGCAGCCGATGAAGTCGGACTGCACCCGCAGCGCGCGGTATTCCGGGAGGTAGCGGCCGGCCTGGCGCATCAGCCACATCGGCGGCGGCCACACCGACTCGCCGCCCAGGACGCGCAGCAGGGGCTTCGCGACTCCCGGCGCTGCGGCGCCCTGTCCGTCGGTTCCCAGCTCGCCCATCGATCCCGTCCGCTCCTGCCTGCGGCCTTGGTAGAGCCGATCGGGCGACGTGGGAACTGCCGGCGGCGGTCCGTGACTCGCGGCACGGGGCGGGCGGAGGGAGTCGCGCGACTCAGGAGACGGAGGGCGACTCATGGCGTGCGAGGCGTCCACGCGCGGGCCTCTTCTCTCAAAAGAGAGTCTTAGAAGACTCTGGGAGGGGGAGAGGTGCCCTGTGGATGACGGGGTACCCGCGTTGCACATCCGGTACACAGATCTGTCCACACCCTTTGTGGGTCGCAAACCGCTGGAAACGCAAAGGAATCCGGAACCGTCCCGAGTCGGCGCGAGGGGTGTCTCGGTTTCATCCCGCGTACGGCCGTACGGACGTACCGTCCCCGGCATTCGCAACCGCCGCGGGCAAGATGGTCGCGTGGCGGAGTTATCCCCGCTATCCTCCCTCCCATGTCTGGCACCCGCATCAACCTGCACCTCGTCTCCGACTCGACGGGGGAGACCCTGAACTCGGTGGCGCGCGCCACGGTGTCGCAGTTCGACGGCACCTCGATCCTGCACCACCGCTGGAGCCTGATCCGCACCAGGCTGCAGCTGCACCGGGTTCTGGAGGGCATCGAGGCGGAGCCGGGGCCGGTGCTGTCCACGGTGATCGACCACGCGCTGCGCCACGACCTGGAGACGACCTGCGCGCGGCTGGGCGTGTCGGTGGTCAACGTGCTCGACCCGGTGATGGCGGTGCTGACGGAGACGCTGGGGGCGCAGGCGATGGCGCGGCCGGGGCGGCAGTACGTGCTCGACGCGGACTACTTCCGGCGCATCGACGCGATGCACTTCGTGCTCGCCCACGACGACGGGCAGATGCAGAAGGGCATCGCGGAGGCCGACGTGTGCGTGGTCGGCGTGTCGCGCTCGTCCAAGACGCCGACGTCGTTCTACCTGGCGAACCGGGGGATCAAGGCGGCCAACGTGCCGCTGGTGCCGGGCACGCCCGACCCGCCCGGGCTGGAGGAGCCGGCGTGCCCGGTGGTGGGGCTGACGCTGGATGCCACGGCGCTGATCGAGATACGCCGCCATCGGCTCAAGCTGATCGCGTCCGGGCAGAACGCGGGGGTGATGCGGCAGGGCAGCGGCGAGTACGTGGACCTGGAGAGCGTGAAGGCGGAGCTGCTCTGGGCGCGCAGGCTGTGCACGCGGCGGGGGTGGCCGGTGATCGACGTCACGCGGCGCTCGATCGAGGAGACGTCGGCGACCGTGATCCAGATGATGGAGGCGTGGCACGAGCGGCGGCGCAGGGCGGGGACGGGGTAGGAAGCAAGGTCGAGGCTCTGCCTCGAGCTCCGCCAGGGCGAGCCGCCCTGGACTGGCTTCTCTTACAAATCGCCGGTCCAGGGGCCGCTCGCCCCTGGCGGGTCCGGGCGCAGCTGCCCGAAGGTTCCGACGACCCGCCTGGGTCGTTGGAATGGGCAGCGGAGGGAGAGCCCGGCCCTGCTTCCTTCAGCCCTGCGGGTCGCGCGCGGCTGCCGGTGTGACGTCGGCCGCCACGAGGGTTCCCTCGTAGCCCTTGTGGAACAGGGTCTCGAAGCGACCGGCCCATCCCTCCAGGCGGTGCAGGGCGCCCGGAGACGTGGCGCGCCGGTCCGGCAGGAACAGTGTCGCGAGCATCCACCCGTTCCCGTCGGACCGCACGAACCGCACCACCAGCATGTGCTCCGGCACCGCCACGTGGAGCGTCTCCAGCCGCCCGAGCCCCGCCTTGAGCAGCGCGTCCTGGCCGTCCGGGCCGTCCGGCTCCGCCAGGTCCGCGGCGGCGATGGTCCAGCATTCGTGCGCGTAGGTGTTCCCCGCCGGCCCGGCCACCAGCCGGCGGGCGAGGACATCCGGCGTGACGCACGCAAGCGGCGCCGCAGCCGGCCCGGAGACGTGCCCCACCGGCGCGGGCGACGCGACGAGCAGCAGCCCGGTCAGCACGCCGTCCTCCATGCGGTCCAGCAGCGTCATCTGCGCCGCCATCACGCCCGCGCCGCGCGCGTAGGCCACGGTCTGCCACGCCCCTGCGGGCAACGGCATCATGCGTCCGGCGTGCGGGATCACGCCCGTGCGCGAGGGTGCGGGCGGCAGCATCTCGATCGTCGCGTAGTCGAGCGGCACGGAGTCCGGCTGCGGCACGTAGCGTGCCGCGCCTCCTGCCGACGAGGGGGCGGCGGCGGTCCCGGGCACGTCGCCCGCCCGCAGCGTCCCCGCGGGCCAGCGCGGCAGGGCGGGGGGGAACATCGCCGTCATCGCGGTGCATGCCACCGCGACCGCCCCGCACAGCCGCCACGCCGGCGCCCTGCGCCACAGTCGCCCGATCACCGACACGCGCGCGGTCTCAGGGCGCCGGGTCGCGTGCCGCGACCGGAGCCTCGCGCGACCCGCCGGCCCCGTCGCGCGAGGGTGCGCGCAGGTCGGCGATTCGGGTGAGGATGCCGTGCTCGCCGCGCTCCAGGCTCACGCAGCGTGCGCCCTTCTGTCGCGCCTCGATCAGGCCGTCGCTGACCATCTCCTCGATGGAGCGCACCAGGTCGCGGGCGCTGGCGCCCTGGCCGAGGCGGTCCTGGCGCTCCATCACCTCGAACAGCAGCAGGGGGTCGATGCCGCCGGCGGCGATCTCCAGGCCGTAGGAGCCGATCATCGCCTCGATCTCCAGGGCGGCGACGCGGGCCACGTCGAGGCCGGCGAGCGAGCGGAACACGAAGATGCGGTCGAGGCGGTTCAGCACCTCGGGCGCGAAGCCTGCGGCGCGCAGGGCGTCGACCGAGGCGGCGCGCATCGCGTCCGGATCGGCGGCGAAGCGGTCGGCGATCTCGCCCAGCGCCTCCGTGGCGACGTTGGACGTCAGCATGAAGATCGCGCGGGTGGTGGAGACCTGGGCGCCGTTGGAGGCCTCGGTGACGTGGCCGTCGTTCCAGGCGCTGAGGAACTTCTTGAACACGTCGGGGTGGGCCTTCTCGATCTCGTCGAGCAGGACCACGGCGTCGGGGACCTCCTTGAGGCCGCCGGTCAGCTTGCCGAAGCTGTCGGAGCCGACGTAGCCCTTGGGCGAGCCGAACAGCTGGGTGGCGGCGTGCGGCGCGCTCATCTGCGTCATGTCGAA
>CAXSER010000276.1:0-4337 GCA_964236315.1 uncultured Acetobacteraceae bacterium
GCCGCCCCGTGCCGCGCCGCCCCGTGCCGCGCCGCCCTGCGCCGCGCCGCGCCGTGCGGGTCGGGCACGCGCATCAGACGCCGGTGCGCTTGATGGTGAAGCTGCCGGGGCCCTGGCAGGTCGGCATCATCTCCACGCGGTTGATGTTGACGTGCCGCGGCAGCGCCACAACCCAGCCCACCGCCTCCGCGATGTCCTCGGCCGTCAGCGGCTCGGTGCCCTCGTACACCTTGGCCGCCTTCGCCGCGTCGCCGTCGAAGCGCACGGTGGAGAACTCCGTGCCGCCGCACAGCCCCGGCTCGATGTCGGTGACGCGCACGAAGGTGCCGACCAGGTCCGCCTTCAGGTTCAGCGTGAACTGCTTCACGAACGCCTTGGTGGCGCCGTACACGTGGCCGCCCGGATACGGGTAGCTGCCGGCGATGCTGCCGAGGTTGACGACGTGGCCGGTGTCGCGCTCGACCATGCCCGGCAGGATCGCCCGCGTCAGGTGGATCAGCCCGGTGACGTTGGTGGCCACCATCGTGTCCCAGTCCGCGAGCGAGGCCTTCTGCGCCGGGTCCAGGCCGAGTGCCAGCCCGGCGTTGTTCACCAGCACGTCGATCTCGCGCCACCCCTCGGGCAGGCTGCCCGGCAGGGCGGCGATCGCGGCCGCGTCGGTCACGTCGAGCGGCAGGGCGAGGACGGCCTCGCCCAGCTCCTCGCGCAGGGCCTCCAGCCGGTCGGCGCGGCGCCCGGCGACGATCACCCGGAAGCCGTCGTGCACGAGCCGGCGCGCGATGGCGGTGCCGAAGCCCGCCGTGGCCCCGGTGACGAGTGCGGTGCGGCTCATTCCGCCACGACCGTGACGTCGATGTTGCCGCGCGTCGCCTTGGAGTACGGGCAGACCTCCTCGTGGGCGCGGCGGACCATCTCCTGGGCCTGCGCGTGGTCCACGCCGTCCAGCTTCGCCGTCAGCTTCACGGCCAGGAAGAACCCGCCGTCGTTCTTGTCGATGGTCACCGCGGCGGTGACGTGCACGCCCTCCGGCTTGACCTTCTCGGCACCCGCGATGGCGATCAGCGCCTGGCCGAAGCACGCGGAGTAGCCGGCGGCGAACAGCGCCTCGGGATTGGTGACGCCGTCGCCGCCCGGGCCGCCCAGCTCCTTGGGCAGGCGCAGGTCGAGGTCGATCACCCCGTCCGACGTGCGGACGTGGCCGTTGCGGCCGGCGGTGGTGGTGGCAGTCGCGGTGTAGGCCATGGCTGGTCTCCTCGGGTCGATGTGCGGGGTGAACGTGTCGAAGGCGCGAAAGGATGCCAAGACAGGAAGCAAGGTTGAGGCTCTGCCTCAAGCTCCGCCAGGGCGAGCCGCCCTGGACCGGCTTTCTCAAGTCAAGGGATCAAAGGGTCCTCGGACCCTTTGCGGGTCTGGGCAGAGCCCAAGCTTGCCTCACTCCGGCAGCCGCAGCTTCACCGACACCGGGCAGTGGTCCGACAGCCGCTCCTTCCAGCCCTCGCCGCTCTCGCGGTAGGTCATCACCCGCAGCGTGTCCGCCTGCATCCACCCGCGCGCAGCCCCCCCGGCCAGGATGTGGTCGATGAAGTTCTCCCGGCCCCAGCACGGGCTGGACTTCCCCTCCGTCGCCCGCGCCAGCGGCGCCGCCGCTTCCAGCGCCCCCAGCACCGGGTCGCCCGGCCCCATCCAGCGGTTGAAGTCGCCGAGCACCAGGAACGCCACCCCCTCCGCCCGCCGCTGCGCGATCCACCCCGCGAGCGCCGGCACCTGGCGCGCCAGCACCGCGCAGCCCGGGCGCCGGCTGGTCTCCGGCGGGTCCTCGCGGCACCCGGTCTTGAGGTGCACCGCCAGCACCCGCAGCCGCGCCCCCGGCAGGTCGAGCGTCACGTCCAGCCCGTTGCGCAGCGGATGCCGCGCCTCCGGGTAGAGGTCCAGGCCGGCGAGGTCGGGGTTGCGGGTCACGGCGATGCCGCGCCGCACGGCGAGGCCGACGCGCTGCACCACGTCCTCGTCGATGAGGAACACGGCGTAGCGGTCGGGGGCGAAGATGCGGGCCGCGACCGCGGGGCCGTCGATCTCCTGCATCGCCACCACGTCGGCGTCGAGCCGGTCCGCGTAGCCGCGCAGCAGGGCCAGGTCGGCCTCGGTCTTCGGCCGCACGTCGCCGGGCAGCGACGGGTCGCCGGCCGGGCGCAGCGTGGCCCACTCGATGTTCCAGGTCGCGACCTTGAGGTCGTGCGCGGCGGCGGGCGCCCCAAAGGCAAGCAGGAAGGCAGCAAGGCTGGGCGCTGCCCAGACCCGCAAAGGGCCGTGAGGCCCTTTGATCCCCTGACTCAAGTGCAGGTTTCCAAAGGTTTGCCTTTGGCGGGGTCCAGGGGCAGAGCCCCTGGCCTTTCTCATGAGAACGCCCCCCCCGGCAGCGACGTCACGCCGAGCAGCGTGACCTGCGTGTGGTCCGAGAAGGTCAGCAGCGTGTTGCCTCCACTCGTCGCAACGACCGGGGCCGCGGCGTAGCCCTGCGCGGAGACGCGGTCGGTGGCGGGCCGGAAGCCCGAGACGACCAGGCTGCCGCCGGCCTGCCCGTTGATGACGCCGATCAGGTCCATGCCCGCGCCCGCGAACAGCGTGGCGTTACCCGCCCCCGCTTGGACGTAGTCCGCGCCGCTGCCGCCGAGCACGACGTCCGACCCCGCGCCCGCGAAGATCGCCGCCGTGCCGCTGCCGCCGCTGATGGTGGCGGCGCCCGGCCCGGCGACGACCAGGTCCCGGCCGGCGCCGGTCGCGATCAGGTCGGACCCGGTACCCCCGAAGAAGACGTTGTCGCCGCTTGCCCCAGCCCCGGTCAGCGTCTCGCTGCCCCCGCCCGCCGCGGCCAGGTTGTCCACGTTCCCGGTGAGAACGATCAGGTCGCCGTCGCCGCCGCCGCCGATCGCGGAGCCCTCGGACGTGGCCGACAGCCTCCCGTCGAACCCGGACGTCGGCCCGTCGAGCGTGGTGCCCGCCACGAGCACGTTGCCGCCCCCGGTGCCGCCGAACAGCGTCGCCTTCGCGTCCGCCGCGAACACCGTCACGCGGCCGGTGCCTCCCGTCACGGAAAGCCGCTCGTAGTCCGGGGGCGCCTCGAAGTTCCTGCCCGGGTCCCCGACCCCATAGCGCCCGATCACCTCGACATGGCCGCTGCCGTTCACGACGGTGAGGAAGCCGATGCCGCCGAACACCGTGTCGTCGCCGTCCACGGTCGTGACGAGCGCGTACTGCTGGATCGCCGCGTCGATCGTGCTCACGCTGACGCCGGCGTCGAGCGCCAGGGTGCCGTTCTCCACGCTCACCGGCCCGGTGCCGGCCGCACCCGGCGCCGCGATCTCCAGGCGTCCGCCGACCAGGGCGGTGCCGCCGGCGTAGGTGTTGCCCGCGTGGGACAGGACCAGGTCGCCGCCGGCCGGAATGAAGTCGTTGGTGCCGAGCACCAGCCCGCCGCTGCCCGTGACCGCCCCCGCCAGCGTCCCGCTCGCCTGGAACATCCTGGTGGTCCCGGTGAGGTCGAGGGCGTTGGCAATGACGCCCAGCGTGCCCTCCAGCCCGGCATCGGTGAGGGCGAGCGGCCCGCTGCCCAGCGTCGCCCCGCCGTCGAGCTGCAGCCCCGCCTCGTACACCTGCCCCGCCCCGAACGAGAACGCGGCTGTGCCAGCCAGCTCCAGGGTGGCATACCCCACCGTGAACGTGCCGGCCGTGATCGTCCCGGCCAGTGCGACGCTTCCGAACTGCGACGTGCCGTTGATCACCGTCAACGCCGCCACCGCCCCGCCCCCGGCCACCGTGTAGGGCGCGTCGAGGTTCGACGTCTGGTCGAACAGGGCGGTGTCGCCGGCACCCGGCACGCCGTTGCTCCAGTCCGACGCGGTGTTCCAGTTTCCGGAACCCGCAGTCCAGGTTGTCGTCGCCATGCCACGCCTCGCCCCGCTGATGAACACGATCGCCGCCACAAGGCACTGCTGCAGGAAGCAGCGATGCCGCCGCCGGGCACGCACGCGCGGGGCGGGGCCGACCAAGCCCCGCCGACGCGCTGGTCACGCTACGGGAAGGCCGCACCCGGCAGCGACGCCACGCCGAGCAGCGTGACCCGCGTCTGGTCGGAGAACGTCAGCACCGTGCTGCCCCCGCCCGACGCGACGACGGGCCCCGCCGCGTACCCCTGCGCCGAGATGCGGTCGCTCGCCGTCCGGAACCCCGAGACGACCAGGCTGCCGCCCGCCTGCCCGCTGACCACGCCGATCAGGTCCATGCCCGCGCCCGCGAACAGCGTGGCGTTGCCGGCGCCGGCCTGGACGTAGTCCGCGCCG
>CAXSER010000277.1:0-4331 GCA_964236315.1 uncultured Acetobacteraceae bacterium
TCCCCCGCCATCACCTTCGCCGGATCGAGCCGCAGCACCGGCATCGTCGCCTCCGCCGCCGCCACCTGCGCCAGCGTCGCCTGCGAGCAGCTCCCCGCCACCACCGCCCCCAATCCCCCCACGGGCGCCCCCGCGTCCGCCACGACTGCCACGCCCCCCGACAGCGCCCGCGCCAGCCCGAGCCCCAGCCCCGACGCCCCCGTCGACACCGGGAACCGCAGCGCCGCCTCGCCCAGCACCACCAGGTGCCGCTCCGCCACCGCGTCCACGATCGCGCTGCCACACCCCTGCGCCGCCAGCGCCCCCAGCGCGTCCACGACCGCCTCCACCCCCCGCTCCACCACGTCGAGCGCCACGACCCCCACCGGCGCATGGCTCTGCCGCCCCAGCACCCGCGCCAGGTCCGAATCCCGCATCGGGTTCAACGGATGATCCTTCAGCGAGCTCTCGTGCAGAGGCTGCCGCCCCACGAACAGGTGCCCCTGGAACACCGTCCGCCCCGTCTCCGGGAACGCCGGGCACACCGCCACGATTGCCGCCCCCGAATCCACGCGCAGCGCATCCGTGACCGGACCGATGTTGCCCGCGTCCGTCGAATCGAACGTCGAGCACACCTTGAACAGCACGTGCCTCGCGCCTCGCGCCCGCAGCCACGCCGACGCCGCCCGCGACCGCGCGACCGCCACCCCCGGCCCCACCGAGCGCGTCTTCAGCGCGACCACCACCGCATCCACGTCCGGCAGCGCCAGCCCCGCGTCCGGCACCCCGATCGTCTGCACCGTGCGCAGCCCGTTGCGCGCCAGCGTGTTCGCCAGATCCGACGCCCCCGTGTAGTCGTCCGCGACCGCCCCGAGCCGCAGCGTCACGACCGCATCCCCCCGAACTCCGCACCCCCGTGCGCCCCTTGCGGACCCTCGCCGCCCGATGCCGTCCCCCCGGCCGCCGCTTCCCCCGACGCCGCGCCCCTGTCCGCAGCCCCCCGGAACGGCGCGAACCACCCCAGCCCCGCCAGGGTCCCCGCCCTGGGCCGGTACTCGCACCCCACGAACCCCTCGTATCCCAGCCGGTCCAGCTCCGCGAACAGGAACGGCCAGTTCAGCTCCTCCCCGTCCGGCTCGTTGCGCGACGGCACCGAGGCGATCTGCACGTGCCCGATCACCGGCATCAGCCGCCGCATCCGCATCGTCACGTCCCCGTGGATGATCTGGCAGTGGTACAGGTCGAACTGCAGCGCCACGTTGGGCAGCCCCATCTCCCCGATCAGTCCCGCCGCCGCGTCGATGTCGTTGAGGAAGTACCCCGGCATGTCGCGCCCGTTGATCGGCTCCAGCACCAGCGTCACCCCCCGCTCCGCGAGCACCTCCGCCGTCCGCCGCACCGCCCCGCGGTACACCGCCATCGCCCCTGCATCCCCCGCCGGCGCCAGCCCCGCCATCAGGTGCACCCGCGACACCCCCGTCGCCGCGACGTAGGGCAGGGCGCGCTGCACCGCCGCGTCCATCTCCGCCTCCCGCCCCACAAGCGCCGCGAGCCCTCGCTCGCCTGCCGCCCAGTCCCCTGGCGGCAGGTTGAACAGCGCCGGCGTCAGCCCGTTCCTGTGCAGCCGCTCCGCGACCTCGTCCGGCGAATGCTCGTAGGGGAACAGGAACTCCGCCGCCGTGAACCCCGCGTCCGCCGCCGCGTCGAAACGGTCGAGGAACCCCCACTCGGTGAACATCATCGTCAGGTTGGCGGCAAAACGCGGCATGGCGTCACTCCACGGAAAGGGCAGGGGGCATCGGGACGATCAGAACTCTTTCAGGAGCCGGTCCAGGGGGGCTCCCCCTGGCGGGTCCAGGGCAGAGCCCTGGCCTCCCTGTCTACTTCCCCTTCGGCAGCTCGATCCCCGACACCTGCGCGAACAGCCGCGCGACCGAGGCGTCGTCGTCGCGCCCCATCCCCGCCGCCGCCGTCATCAGGAACATCTGCAGCGCCGCCCCCGCCACCGGCACCGGGAATTTCGCTCCTCGCGCCATGTCCAGCACGATCCCCAGATCCTTCGTGAAGATGTCCACCGCCGACCTCGGCTGGTAGTCCCCCTCCAGGATGTGCGGCACGCGGTTCTCGAACATCCAGCTGTTGCCCGCCGACTTCGTGATGACCTCGTACACCCGCGCGAGATCCAGCCCCTGCCGCGCCGCAAATGCCATCGCCTCGCACGCCGCCGCGATATGCACCCCCGCCAGCAGCTGGTTCACCATCTTGAACCCGGCACCCACCCCCGGCGCGTCCCCCAGCTCGTACACCGTCCCCGCCATCGCCTGCAGCGCCTCTCGCGCGCCTGCGAACGCCGCCGCACTCCCCGACGCCAGGAACGTCAGCTCCCCCGTCGCCGCCCGCGCCGCCCCCCCGCTCATCGGCGCATCGAGATAGTGCCGCCCCGTCGCCTCCACCCGCGCCCCCAGCGCGCGCGCCACCTCCGGCGCCATCGTCGCCGACGCCACGAACACCGCGCCCTCCGGCATCGCGCCCGCGCACCCGCCCTCGCCGAACAGCACCGCCTCCGTCTGCGCCGCGTTCACCACCACCGCGATCACCACGGCCGCGCCCTCCGCCGCCTCCGCCGGCGACACCGCCCCCCGCCCGCCGCCGGCCACGAACCGCGCGACGCTGCCCTCGGCCACGTCGAACCCCGCCACGTCGAAGCCCGCGCGGCGCAGCGACTCCGCCATGCCGAACCCCATCGACCCCAGCCCGATCACCGCCGCCCGACTCATCCGCACATCCCCCGCGCTGAAGAAAGCAAGACCGGAGGCTCTGCCTCCGGACTCCGCTCAAGGCGATTGCCTTGAGGATCCACTCCCCGAGTCAAGGGATCGAAGGGTCCTCGGACCCTTCGCGGGTCCGGGCAGAGCCCGGCCTTGCCTGTCACCGGTTCACCAGCCGCGCCGGCATGCTCAGCGCCACCAGCCCCCCCAGCACCAGCGTCCCCGCCAGCACGTACATCCCGCTCGCCGTGCTGTGCGTCAGGTCGCGCAGGTATCCGATCATGTAGGGGCTGACGAACCCCGCCAAGTTGGCGCACGAGTTGATCACCGCGATCCCCGACGCCGCCGCCGCCCCGCTGAGGAACGCCGTCGGCAGCGACCAGAACAGCGGCGCGCACGAGAACACGCACGCCGTCGCCACCGACAGCGCCACGATCGCGGCCGTGGTGCTCGCCGCCGTCGCCGCCACGATGAACCCCAGGGCCCCGATCGTCGCCGGCACCGCGATGTGCCAGCGCCGCTCGCGCATCCTGTCCGCGCTGCGCGTGAACAGCACCATCGCGGCGACCGCGCACACGTAGGGGATGGCGCTCAGCAGCCCGATGTTGAAGTTCCCCACCACGCCCGACGCCTTGACCAGCGTCGGCAGCCAGAACGTGATCCCGTACTGCCCCATGATCAGCAGGAAGTAGATCGACGCCGCCACCCACAGCCGCGGGTTGCCCATCACCGCCAGCACGGAGCGCGCGGACTCGCCCTCCTCGCGGTTCGCCTCGATGTTGCGCACCAGCACCGCCTTGTCCGCGGCGTCGAGCCAGGTCGCCCCCTCGATGCCGTTGTCGAGCCGCACCAGCAGCACGCCGCCCAGCACCACCGCCGGCAGCGCTTCCAGCAGGAACATCCACTGCCAGCCCTGCAGCCCGCCCACGTCCTGGAAGTACTGCATGATGAACCCCGAGATCGGGTTGCCGATGATCCCCGAGATCGGCGCCCCGGCCTGGAACAGCGCGAACATCTTCCCCCGCCGGTGCGTCGGGAACCAGTACGTCAGGTAGAGGATCACCCCCGGGTAGAACCCCGCCTCGGCGAGCCCCAGCAGGAAGCGCAGCCCGTAGAACTGCCACGGCGTGCGCACGAACAGGAACAGCGCCGAGACGATCCCCCACGTCACCAGGATGCGCGCCAGCCAGATGCGCGCGCCGATCCTGTGCAGGATGATGTTGCTCGGCAGCTCGAACACGAAGTAGCCCAGGAAGAACACCCCGGCGCCCAGCCCGAACACCGTCTCGCTGAACCCGAGCTGCTGCGACATCTGCAGCTTGCCGAAGCCCACGTTCACCCGGTCCAGGTACGCCGCCACGTAGCACAGCATCAGCAGCGGCATGATCCGCCACGCCACCCTGCGATACAGCCGGTCCTCGCGCGCCGGGTCCGACCCGCCGCCCGCCGCCGCCACGATGCCCGCCTGGGCGGTGCCCGTCTCCATGCTCGCTCTCCCGGGATGTGCGGCGTCCCGGCCGTCGGGCGCAGGCTCCGCGTGCGGGGCGTGTCCGCCCTCTGCCATCCTCGATATGACCGCGCTGT
>CAXSER010000278.1:0-4309 GCA_964236315.1 uncultured Acetobacteraceae bacterium
CCCGGCCGTGCCGTCGGGCGTGGCGGCCGGGGGCGCGGTCGTGGAGAGCTGGACCGACGGCGGGTGCAGGCCCAACCCCGGGCCGGGCGGGTGGGGCGCGGTGCTGGTCTCGGGCGGGCAGGAGAAGGAGCTGACCGGGGCGGAGGCGGCCACCACCAACAACCGCATGGAGCTGACGGCGGCGGCGGCGGCGCTGGAGGCGCTGACGCGGCCGTGCCGGGTCGTGGTGCACACGGACAGCGAGTACGTGCGCAACGGCATCACCCGCTGGAGCACCGGCTGGGTGCGCAAGGGTTGGCGCACCTCGGGCGGCGACCCGGTGAAGAACATGGACCTGTGGCGCAGACTGCTGGACGCGGCAGGGAGGCACCAGGTGGAGTGGCGCTGGGTGCGCGGGCACTCCGGCGACGTGATGAACGAGCGCGTGGACGTGCTGGCGACCGGCGCGCGGGTGGCGATGGAGCGGTCGTCGTAGAGGACGATCGTCGGCAAGGCCGTCGCCAGGGCCGGAACGGAACAGGAAGGCAGGGCCAGGGCTCTGCCCTGGACCCGCCGGGGGCAGGCGCCCCCGGACCCGCGCATGATTCGGGACCTCTCGGAGCGGCCGGGAGCGCGGGTCAGGGCGGAGGGGCGAGCCAGCGGGCCATGATCGTGCGCGGCGTCTCCTCGAAGCCGAGGCGCTCGTAGAACGCGACGGCCTGCGCGTTGGTGGGACGCACCATGAGCTGGACCTTGGCCACGCCCCGCGCGCCGAGCCACGCCTCCGCGGCCCGCACCATGCGCCGCCCCACGCCGCTGCCGCGCGAGGCCGGGTCGGACGCGACGTAGTACAGCCAGCCCCGGTGCCCGTCGTGGCCCACCATGACGCTGCCCACGATCCGCCCGCCTCCGTCGAGCCCGACCAGGACGTCGGAACACGCCCCCGCGCGGGCAAAACGGAAGTCGGCGGCGGGATCGTTGTATGGCGCGACCAGGCCGCACAAATGCCAGAGTGCGACGACGGCCGTCTCGTCCGACGGGTCCGCCGTCCGGATGGCGACGGGCAGGCCGCCGTCGTCGGTCATCCCGGGGTGTGGTCCTGGGCGCTCACGACGCGGGGCTAGAGGAACTTGCCACGCAGGAAGCCGAGCGCGGGCAGCGGCGTCCACGATTTCGGCAGGTCGGTGCGGCGGATCGGGGTCACGCTGTAGAGCGGCACGGGCTGGCGGGTGCCGCGCAGGAACTGGCCGTAGGCGCGGACCTGCTGCTCGCGCCAGGCGCGGTCGGCGAGGGCGGCGGCGCGGTTGGGGAACACCTCGGCCACGCGGTGGGTGCGGCCCATCGAGGCCATCACGGCCCAGAGCGTGTCGTCGCCGGTGCGGGGCGGGAAGGCCAGCTCGATCATCGCCGGCAAATCTGGGCGCGGGGCGGGGCAGAGGCAAGGCACATGCGACAGCGGGCGGACGCAGTGGAAGCGCCGGGTGGCCTGTGCGAGAGTTGGCCGCTTCCCGGGGCCACGTCTTTCCGGGGCCACGTCGGAGGGACCATGCCGGACGGGCTGTACGAGCGGGACGCCCTGGCCTGGGCGGAGCAGCAGGCGGCGCTGCTGCGGCGGCTTGCGGCCGGCGAGCGTCTGAACGAGGCGGTGGACTGGTCCAACGTGATCGAGGAAGTGCAGGACGTGGGGCTGTCGGAGCTGCGGGCCTGCCAGAGCCTGCTGGAGCAGGCGCTGACCCATCTGCTCAAGCTGCACGCCCTGCCGGACAGTGACGCGGCCCGGCACTGGCGCGACGAGGTCAGGGCGTTCCTGCACGATGTGGAGCGGCGGTTCACCCCGTCCATGCGGCAGCGGATCGGCCTGGACGATCTCTACGCCAAAGCGGCGGGGCGGGCGCGGGCGGCGGTGGAGGACAACGGGGGCGCCGCGCGACCGATGCCCGGGGCGTGCCCGTTCACGCTGGCGGAGCTGCTGGCGGGGGATGTCGCCGGGTTGGTGGCCAGGCTGAGCGACGCGCGGGAGCAGCGGACGGCCCCATAGCCTGCCGGCCCATGGTGCCGTGCCTGGACCTGCGGGCGCACCGTCCGCCGCCGCCAGAACCCGGCGGCAAGACACCGGGGGCCGGTGCCCCTGCCTCTTCCGAACGCCGGTCCAGGGGCGCCGCCCCTGGCGGGTCCAGGGCAGGGCCCTGGCCTTCCTTCTGTGCCGCCGGCCCTGCCCTCAGACCGGGCAGACCCCCGACGCGCACTGCAGGTGCGCCCAGTCCACCGCCTCGCGGACCGCGCCGTCCTTGATCCCCTCGACGAGCGCCGCGAAGCGCCCGGTGGCGACCTCCTCCTCCGGCAGGTACTCGTAGCCCAGCTCGCTGTCCGGGCGGCTCGGCAGCACGGAGCAGCAGCGGACCTGCGGCTGCTCGGTCAGCACGATGCGGCGGAAGGCGGCGAGGTCGAAGCGGTCGGTGTACACCTTGAGCGTGTAGCTGACCTGGTTGCCCTGCTCGGCGCCGATCCAGTGGCGCTCCAGCAGGCGGAGCCACTGGTACTGCTGCTCCGGGCTGGCTTCCGGGGCGGTGACCAGGCGGTCGCCGAGGCCGAGGCGCAGGGCGAGCGGCACGGTGGGGAAGCCCACGATCGACATGCCGGGGAAGGTGCGCAGCTCGCGCACCGGGTAGCCGCGCGCCTCGTACTCGCCGAGCAGGGGGTCCGAGCCCACCGACCACTCGCCGCTGGCCTGGTCGCGCTGGCCCTTGAACTGCACCCAGCGCAGGTACTGGCGCCGCGCCGGCAGGTGGGCGCCCTCGGTCAGGCCGAACAGCTTCGACGTGGTGCCGGCGGGCTTGACGGTGGTCACGGTGACGGGGCGGGCCATGCCCAGCTCGGCGGCGTAGCTGTCGGCCTCCTGCTTGGCGGCGTCGGACAGGGCGTGCAGCATCGTCCAGAACGGCGCGGTGCGGTCCTCGTCGAGGAGGTCGTGGAAGTCGTAGCCGAAGCGCATCCACGCCCACTCGTGCAGGCCGGTCGGGCCGATGCCGATGCGGTTGGTGCGCGCGACCTCGGCCGCGTAGAGGGCGTCCATGCGGTTGGCACGCAGCAGGAAGCGCACGCCGAGGCGCACGGACTCCTCCACGCGGCTGTCCCACTCGCGCAGGACGTCGCCGTCGGCCTCTCCCGGTGCGAAGCTGTCCAGTTCCACCGGGCAGGCGAGCAGCGGGGCGAAGTCGCCGATCACGCAGTAGCCGCCGGTGACGTGCAGCGTGATCTCGCCGCAGGGGTTCGTCGTCACCGGGAAACGGGCGGAGGCGGCGCGGGCGGACGCGTCGGCCATCAGGCCGGCGGCGTGGTCGAGCTGGTAGCGCTCGGAGCGGAAGTCGCGGCCGTCGACGTAGACGGGCTTGTCGCGGGCCGAGCCGGTGCGGTTGTCCTCGAGCTGGTCGCCGTTGATCAGGCCGGGCTCGCCGTTGACGTAGGCGCAGCGGGTGACCTCGTCGAACACCTGGCGCGCGTGGGCGGCCACCGGGTCCGTGGCCACGAGCCGGAACGCAGCATCCTCGTCGGCGGCCGGGTCGGTGCGCGCGACGGCCTCCCAGAACTCGCGGTCCACCATGACGGAGTGGTTCGCGGTCCACAGCCCGCCCTCGGACTTGGAGCGGATGAAGCGCAGCACGCCCTGGTCGCGCCAGCACTTGGTGGCCATGCGGGCCGCGCGTCGGGCGCCGCCGACCTGGACCTCGACGGAGAGGTGGTGGTCGACGAGCAGCGCCTGCTCCCAGGGCTGCATGATCTCGGAGGAGGGGTCGCGGTCGCGCGCGGGCTCGATCACGTGGCGGCGGATGTTGAGCAGGCCGCGCAGCAGCGAGATCGGGCCCGAGGCCGGGCGGCCCTGCATGCCGGCGATCGGGCTGCCGGCGGGGCGCACCTGCGTCAGGTCGAGCACGAGGACCTGGTCGCGCTCGCGGCGGAAGGCCATCGCCTCCAGCAGCTCGACCGCCTTGGCCCAGCCCTCGCGGCTGTCGGCGATGGTGTGCACCACGGAACCCTCAGGCGCGGCGTCCACGCTCGGCAGCAGCTCGGCGGCGAGGAACGCCTCCAGCTTCGCGCGGTCCGCCTCGGTCAGGGTCGCGGCCGTGGTGCCCCAGGAGAGCACGCCCAGCTCGACGCCGAAGCGGCACATCGCCTCGGGGTCGGACGGGTAGTCGCGGTGCGCGGGATCGAGGTGCAGCAGCAGGGTCGGCGCGAAGGTCCAGTCGACGTTGACCAGCTCGTCGTCGTAGGCGCGGCCGACGCCCGAGCCGTTGAGCAGGAGGTAGAACTCGGCGAAGGAGGCGATCGCCGT
>CAXSER010000279.1:0-4307 GCA_964236315.1 uncultured Acetobacteraceae bacterium
GTGGCATGACGAGACCGCGCGGGTGCTGGCGGCGAACCTGCCACCGGGAGCCTAGCCACCCCGAGTTCCCGGCTGCCCCGTTCCGCCACTGTCCAGGAAGGGAAGCCGGTCCGTGTCGGAGGCAAGGCAGGACCTTTGGTCCCGTGCCTTGCCGCGTTGATAGGCTCAGCCTATGGCGGGCATAGTTTTTTTGTCATAGACCTATGGCTGAACCCGACCTAGCTATCCAGTCGCCGATACCATGACGTGACGGTGCTGGCGACGATGGCTTCGGAACCTCAGGGCGAACCGCGCCCGCATCTCAAGGATGAATTCAATGGCCTGGACGCGTCCCACCATCAGCGAAGTGTGCGTGGCTCTCGAGATCAACGGCTACATGCCGAGCGAGTTCTGATCCACACGGATCACAACCGGCCTTGACATGGGTCGGGACGAGGAGCGGGGCAGGTCCCCGCTCTTTTTTTATCTGCCGCGTCGTGTCCTAGTTCGGGGCGGTGGCATCCCGGCCATGCGGTGCTTCGGGCCAGCGCCAGCGCCACAGCACCAGGCCGGTCAGCCCGGTGCCGATCTCGCGCAGCCGCTTCAGCAGCGACAACGCCAACCCCACCGTGATCCCGTCCGGCATCCCACCGGTCGCGCCCGACAGCCCGGCCGCCGCCACCGCCAGCACGAAGCCACCCTCCTGCACGCCGATCGCGCCGGGCAGGGCGAAGCCTGCGGAGCGGGCCGCCATGCCGAGGCTCTCGACCACCAGCGCCTGCAGCGGCGATGCATCCAGCCCGAGTGCGTGCAGCACCGCCCAGGTCTCCACCGTGCCGAGCAGCCAGGCAAATCCGTGTAGCCCCGCCGCACGTCGCAGGGCAGGGCCACGCCGGTAGATCGCCTCCGCCTCGGCCTGCAGCCCCGCGAGGTCGGCGAGGCCGGGGATGTGGCGTGCCACTGCACCGGTCAGCCGCTCCAGTGCGTGCAAAGCCCCAAACCGTTGCGCCAGCACCAGAAGCGCCGCGAGCCCGCCGACCGCCGGCAGCAGCCACGCCAGGGGCACCAGGCCCGCTGCGCCGGGCCGGACGGAGGCGCTGCCGCCCGGCAGCGCCGCCAGCGCCAGCAGCCCCGCGGCCAGGAACAGCACCTGCGTCACCAGCTCCAGGGTGACGTCGACCACGATGCTGGCGCCGGCGCGTGGCGCGGACACGCCCAGGCGGCGCAGCAGGCGCGCGCCCACGATCTCGCCGCCGACCTGGGCCACCGGCAGCAGGGAGTCGATGCCTTCGCGCACGATGCGCAGCCGCCAGAACAGCACCAGCGACGGCAGCGCAGGCCGGGCCGCGTCGGCCGTGTGCGTGCCGGCCGGCCGGCGTGGAGCCAGCAGGCCGCGCCAGGCGATCGCGGACAGCAGGAGCTGCCCAAGGTGCAGGGCCACGAGGGCCGGCAGCAGCCAGGCCGCACGCACGAGGTCTGCGCGCACCGCGACCGCGGCGTCCTGCACCGAGACCAGCGCCCAGCCGGCGAAGCCGAGCACCGCCGTGGTGGTGGCGAGCGATGCCACGATTCGCAGCCGGCGTCCGGTGCCGGACGCCGCGGGGCCGGGTGTCCCGGGACCAGGCATGGCGGGGTCGGTGTCCGCGCCGTTCGCGGCGGGAACGACGGGCCTGACGGGCGCGGAGGCGGAAGGGGTGTCACCGCGTCGAGTCGGCAGGAGGTCTGGTGGGTGTGACGGGCGTTCGATCATCGTGTTCCGGCCAGGGCCGGCGAGACTAGAACAGCTCCTGGCGCGTGGATACGCGGCCTGCCCGGCCTGCGGACAGGGCCGGGCGGGCAGGTCAGCCCAGAAGCTTCTTCCACCAGGGCACGCGGGCCTCCGGCGCCGGCGCGGCAGGCCGCGCCGCGGGGAGGGGCGGTGTCGGCCGGGGCGGCGGGGGAGCAGCTTGTAGCGCAGGCGCTGGGTCGGACGTTGCAGCCCGTGTCGCAGAGGGTGCCGGTGCGGCGGGTGCCGGTGTGGAAGGCGCAGGGACTGCCGGCTTGCGGGCTGCCGGGGCCGGGGGAGTGGGGACCGGGGGGGCAGGGGTCGTCGGGGCTGGGGACTTCGGGGCGGGCGGTCTCGGGGCAGCCGGTGCCGTCGCGACAGGCACGGGGGCGACAGGCACGGGGGCGGCCGGCGCTGGCGTCGGCGCCGTGGCTGCCTTGGCAGGGATGGCCACCGAGGCCGCCTCGTGCAGCGACAGGCGGGCGGTGCGCAGGAACACCGAGATCTCCCGCGGGTCGCCCTCGCCGCCGGTCAGCTCCGACGGCCGCCACGCGTCCGGGTGCGACAGCACGAGCGTCAGCCCGGGCTCGCGGCCGATCACCGACCACGGCAGCATGCAGTGCTCCACCACGTCCCCGACGAGCTCGAACTCGGCCATCACGGCGCCGTTCACGCTCACCAAGAGGCGCTGCGACGGATGGCCCGGTCCGGTCAGCGACCCGACGTCCAGCTCGAGCCGGTAGTCGCCCCTGGTCTCGGGACGTGGCAGCACTAGCAGGCTCTGCTGCCCCATCATCCAGGCGCCGGTGCCCTCCGGCTCGGCCCAGCCGGTACCACAGTAGTCGATACCGCTGCCATCACGGCGGAAATCCACGATCAGGTCGTTGGCCATGCGGGGTCCCTCAACACTGTGGCGGCCGGCCGGCGGTCGGATCCGCCCCGTGCCACATCTTGCGCTCCCATTCTACACGTCGTGTGTTACCAAGGTATGTCGGTCTTGCGCCTCGTCCGCGCGACACCTCCCCCCCGCGACATTCCGTCCACACGGCACCCCGGCGCGGACGCGCCCGACCGCCTCACGCCCCGACCCCCAGCACCTCGATCGCGACCGACTTCACCAGGGCCAGCACCGCGCCGCCCGGCCGCAGCGCCAGCCGTGCCACCGCGTCCGGCGTCACCCGCGCCAGCATTGGCTGCCCGTCCAGCGCCAGCCCCACCAGCGCCACCCCGCCCGCCAGCGTCACCCCCTCCACACGGCAGCGCAGGATGTTGTGCACGCTGATCCCGTGCGGTTCCTCCGTCGCCAGGATCACCTCGCGCGCCGGCACCCGCAGCCGCAGCACCGCGCCTGGCTTCGCTGCCAGCAGGGGCAGCCATACGATCTGCCCGTGCGCGGACCCGCCCCCGGTGTTCGGTGTTTCCCTTCCCGGCGGCGTCCCCTCCAGCGTCACCGCCGTCAGCCCGCGCGCCGCGTCATGCCCCTGCACCACCGCCCGCAGTAGCCCCGCCGCGTCGTCGCGCCGCGCCAGGGCCAGGTCCGCCCGCCCGGCCACCTCCGCCACCGGGCCCGCGCCCGCCACCCGCCCCGCCTCAATCAGCACCAGCGTGTCCGCCAGCCGCGCCACCTCGTCGAGCGCGTGCGTCACGTACAGCACCGGCAGCGACAGCTCCGTGCGCAGCCGTGCCAGGAACGGCAGGATCCCGTCGCGCAGGCCGGCATCGAGCGAGGCCAGCGGCTCGTCCATCAGCAGCAGCCGCGGCTGCGACAGCAGCGCCCGTCCGATCGCCACCCGCTGCCGCTCGCCGCCCGATAGCGTCGCGGGCCGGCGCGCCAGCAGGCGCTCCAGGCCGAGCAGGGCGACCACCGCGTCGAAGCCGATCGCGCCCCCGGGCGTGGCGCGGCGCAGGCCGTAGCGCAGGTTCGCGGCCACGGCCATGTGGGGGAACAGGCGCGAGTCCTGGAACACCAAGCCCATCCGGCGCCGTTCCGGTGCCAGGGCGGACAGGTCCTCGCCGTCGACGCACACACGGCAGTGCTCGGCGCGCAACAGGCCCGCCACCGCAGCCACGACGCTCGACTTGCCGGAGCCGGAGGGGCCGAACAGGGCCACCACGCCGGGAGTCGGCGCCTCAAACGCGACGTCGAGCGCGAAGCCGGGGTAGGCGTGGCGGAGGGTGACGCTCAGCAACGAAGGCTCGGGGCGGCAGGCAAGGCCAGGGCTCTACCCCGGACTCGCCAGGGGCGAGCCGCCCCTGGACCGGCTTCTCTTAAGCAAGGCCAGTCCAGGGCGGTTCGCCCTCGCGGAGTTTGAGGCAGAGCCTCAACCTTGCCTGCTGCCCGGTCACACCTCAGCCCGCCAGCTCCAGGCCATCCCGCGCCAGTCCGCCGCCCCAGTGCCACCACTGCGCCGGCATCGCCGCCGCCGCCCGCTCCGCCTCGGCCGCGTCAGCGAACAGCGCGAAGCACGTCGCCCCCGACCCGCTCATCCGCGCCAGCAGGCACCCCGGCCGCGCCCGCAGCGCCGCCAGCACCGCGCCCACAGGCGGGCACAGCGCCAGCGCC
>CAXSER010000280.1:0-4299 GCA_964236315.1 uncultured Acetobacteraceae bacterium
CCGGCGCGGCACACCGGCGGCGCGCCCGTGGCGCCGGACCCACGGCAGACCCACGGCAGCGGCTCCACGGCAGGCGCGCGGCGATCGGGCGCGCGCCTGCCACCGCCGGGCCGTCACGAGCCCTCGACCGTCCCTCGCATCCGGCCGCCGCGATGCCGATGTCCGCAGACGTCCCAACCGGATGGAGGGTGCGGTGACGCTGACTCTGCAGGATCGCGCGAGCGGGTTCGAGGCCAAGCATGCCCACGACCAGGACCTGCTGTTCCGGGCCACGGCACGGCGCGACAAGCACTTCGCCCTGTGGCTGTCCGCCAAGCAGCACCTCGCGCCCGGGGAGGCGGACCACCTGCGCGCGGCGGTGCTCGCGGTCGCCGACGGGCCTGGGCACGACGCGGTCCTGCTCGACATGGTGCGCAGGTCGATCGGCGAGCATCACGGCGGCATGTCCCCGGCCGACCTGGCGTCGGGCCTCGCCGCCTGCGCCGTGCAGGCCTGGGAGGAGCTGCTGGCCGCGCCGGTAACGCCGCGTTAACCGGGGCGGCGCAGGATGCGGCATGGCGCGGGAGCCGTCCCGCAGCCGTGATGGGAGACCGAAGATGTCGCTGACGATCGGGCCGTCCGCCGCTGCCGCCTACGTCCCTTCCGGCCCGTCGGCGCAGGCCGCGGCGCCCGTGTCCGCGTCCGGCGGCGGCGACATCGTGGCGCTGAGCGTGGCCGCGCAGGCCTCGCTGGCCTCGTCCTCGCTGCTGAACACGCTGCAGCAGACCAGCGCCGCCCTCGGCTCGACCGCAACCTCGATCGGCACCGACCTCACGGTCTAGGCTGCCTCTTCAAGACGCCGGTCCAGGGGCGGCTTCCTGCGGCGGCCCTTCCGACGGCCCAGACGGATCGTCGGAACCTTCGGCCGCCTCCGCCTGGCGGGTCCGGGCAGAGCCCGGCCTTGCCTGCCCTCAGTGGTTGTGCCGCGGCGTGACCCGCGCCACCTGCCGGAACTGCGTCGCCCCCTCGATCACCGCACCCCCCTCCATCTGCCCCACCGTGGCGCGGTACAGCGCCTGCCACGGCGTGGCGCTGGCCGGCACCGGCGGCACGCCCTCGCCGCGCCGCGCCGCGACGACCTCGTCCGCGACCAGCATGTCGCAGCGCCCCCGCCCCAGGTCGACGCGGATGGTGTCCCCGGTGCGCAGCCAGGCGAGGCCGCCGCCCGCCGCGCTCTCCGGCGAGGCGTTCACGATCGACGGGCTGTCCGACGTGCCGGACTGCCGCCCGTCGCCGATGGTGGGCAGGCTGGTGACGCCGCGTCGCAGCAGGGCGTCCGGCGGCTGCATGTTGACCACCTCGGCCGACCCCGGCCAGCCGAGCGGCCCTGCGCCGCGCACCACCAGAATGCAGCCCTCGTCGATCGCCAGCACGGGGTCGTTGATCCGGGCGTGATAGTCCTCGGAGCCCTCGAACACGATGGCGCGCCCCTCGAACACCCCCTCGTGCCCGGGGCGCTGCAGGTAGCGGGCGCGGAACTCGGCCGAGATCACGCTGGTCTTCATGATCGCGAAGTCGAACAGGTTGCCGCGAAGCACCACGAAGCCGGCCTGCGTCTTGAGCGGCGTGTCGTAGGCCCGGATCACCTCGCGGTCGGTGCTCCCGCGCCCCGCGAGGTTCTCGCCCACGCTGCGCCCGGTGACGGTCGGGCACGATTCGTCGAGCCGCCCGGCCTGCAGCAGCTCCCACATGATCGCCGGCACGCCGCCCGCGCGGTGGAACCGTTCGCCGAGGTAGGCGCCGGCGGGCTGCACGTTGGCCAGCAGCGGGATGTCGTGCCCGTGCTCCTGCCAGTCCTCCGGGCGCAGCTCCACCCCCGCGTGGCGCGCCATCGCCGCCAGGTGCGGCTGCGCGTTGGTCGAGCCGCCGATCGCCGAGTTCACCCGGATCGCGTTGAGGAACGCCGCCCGCGTCAGGATCCGCGACGGCCGCAGATCCTCGTGTGCCATCTCCACGATGCGCCGCCCGGTGCGGTAGGCGATCTGCCCGCGCTCGCGGTACGGCGCGGGAATCGCCGCGCACCCCGTCAGCGACATGCCCAGCGCCTCGGCCATCGCGTTCATCGTCGACGCCGTGCCCATGGTGTTGCAGTGGCCGAGCGAGGGCGCGGAGTCGAGCGCCGCCTGCAGGAACTCCGCCTCCGTGATCTCGCCCGCCGCCAGCTTCCTGCGCGAGCGCCAGATCACCGTGCCCGAGCCCGCCAGCTCGCCCTCGTGCCAGCCGTCGAGCATCGGCCCGCCGGACAGCACGATCGCCGGGATGTCCACCGTCGACGCCGCCATCAGCGAGAACGGCGTCGTCTTGTCGCACCCCGTCGTCAGCACCACCGCGTCGATCGGGTAGCCGTACAGCAGCTCCACCAGCCCCAGATAGGCGAGGTTGCGGTCCATCGCCGCCGTCGGGCGCCTGCAGTTCTCGAAGGTCGGGTGGGTGGGGAACTCGATCGGGATGCCGCCCGCGTCGCGGATGCCGTCGCGCACCCGGCGCGCCAGCTCGACGTGGATGCGGTTGCACGGGTTGAGATCGCTGCCGCTCTGCGCGATGCCGATGATCGGCCTGCCCGAGCGCAGCTCCTCCGGCGTGGTGCCGTAGTTCATGAACCGCTCGAGATACAGCGCGGTCATGTCCAGCCGCTCCGGGTCGTCGAACCAGTCGCGCGAGCGGAAGCGGCGGGGCGGGGTGTCGGTCATGGGGTGCTCCGAGACAGCAGGCAAGGCCGGGCTCTGCCCGGACCCGCAAAGGGTCCGAGGACCCTTTGATCCCTTGACTTAAGTATGGGATTCCAAAGGCGAGCCTTTGGCGGAGTTCGAGGCAGAGCCTCGACCTTGCTTCCTTGGCCCCTCACAGCACCCCCCGCCCCCGCAGGTTGGCGATCAGCGCCAGCACCCCGAACTCCCATGGTGCCACGCGGTCGCAGCGCTCCACGCGGTTGGTCAGCGTGCCCAGCTCCGGCGCCGAGATCCGCACGACGTCGCCGAGCTCGTGGGTGAAGCCGAGGCCGGCGCCGCGCCGGTCCCGCGTCGGCGCGAACATGGTGCCGAGGAACAGCATGAAGCCGTCCGGGTACTGGTGGTTCGGCCCGATGGTCTGCGCGACCAGCTCCGCCGGCGCGCGCGAGATCGCGTCCATGCGGCTCTCCCCGCCCATCTCGAAGCCGTCCCGCCCGCGCACCGACAGGCTGACCACCAGGCGCTCGACGGTCTGCAGCGTGAAGCGTCCGTCGAACAGGCGCAGGAACGGCCCGATGGCGCAGGACGCGTTGTTGTCCTTGGCCTTGCCGAGCAGCAGCGCGGAGCGGCCCTCGAAGTCGCGCAGGTTCACGTCGTTGCCGAGCGTGGCGCCGACGATCTCGCCGCGCGAGGACACGGCGAGCACGACCTCGGGCTCCGGGTTGTTCCACTCCGAGCCGGGGTGGATGCCGACCGCGGCGCCGCTGCCGACCGTGGCCATGGGCGACGCCTTGGTGAACACCTCGGCGTCGGGGCCGATGCCGACCTCCAGGTACTGCGACCACAGGTCCAGCCCCTGCAGCACCTGCTTGACCCGCGCGGCCTCGGGCGAGCCGGCGCGCAGGTCGCGCAGGTTGGCGCCGACGACGGGCTCCAGCCTGGCGCGGATCGCCAGTGCCGCGGCGGGGTCGCCCTTGGCGCGCTCCTCGATCATGCGCTCCAGCATCGAGTCCGCGAACGTCACCCCGGCCGCCTTGACCGGCTGCAGGTCGCACGGCGCGAGCAGTCGCCCGGCCGCGCCGCCGTCCTTGCCGCCGCCGTCCTCGCCGAGGAACGCCGCCAGCCCGCCCAGCGCCGGGAACCCCTCCGGCCGCGCCAGGCGGTCCGGCAGGCTGGGCAGCTCCAGCAGGCCTGCGAAGGTGGGCGACAGGCCGGTGAGGTCGCGCACCTGCCCCGCCTCGACCAGCACCGGGCAGGGCCCGCCCTGCGCGTGCGACCAGACGCGGCCGACCAGAAGGGCGTCGGGATCGGCGGGCAGCAGATCGGGAAGGGTCATGGACGCGATCCTGGGTCGGGCGCCGCCACGGACGCAAGGCCGGGCAGACGCCGAAGACCTCCGCAACCCGCCCCCCTCGCCCCGCGCCACCCCGGACCAGGCCGTGCCATCCCTGCCAACGTGCGCGGGTCCGGGGGCTCAGCCCCCGGCGGGTCCAGGGCGGAGCCCTGGCCTTGCCTTCCCCCATCGCGACACGTCACGGCCTAAGCGCGCCGATCGCGTTGACGTGCAGCGAGTACACGGACGTGCTCGCCG
>CAXSER010000281.1:0-4265 GCA_964236315.1 uncultured Acetobacteraceae bacterium
CAGGGACGAGGCGGGCCCGATGGCCGGCGGGCCCGGCGTGGCGCGGCGGCTGCGGCGCGGGGACCGGCTGGTGCTCGCCACCCACAATGCCGGCAAGCTGCGCGAGATCGCTGCACTGCTGGCGCCGTATGGGGTGGCCGCCACCTCGGCCGGGGAACTCGGGCTCGCCGAGCCGGTGGAGGACGCGCCGGATTTCGCCGGCAATGCCCGGCTGAAGGCGCTGGCCGCGGCGCTCGCCAGCGGCGGGCCGGCGCTTGCCGACGACTCCGGCTTCGGGCTGGCGGCACTGGGCGGCGATCCGGGCGTGCTCTCTGCCCGCTGGGCTGGGCCGCAGAAGGATTTCGCGGCCGCGATGGCGCGGGTGCAGGCCGGGCTCGGCGAGGCGCAGGACCGGCGGGCGTGGTTCAGCTGCGCGCTGTGCCTGGCCTGGCCGGACGGGGCGAGCGCCACCTACCTGGGCCGGGTCGAGGGCGAGGCGTGCTGGCCGCCGCGCGGCGCCCTGGGGTTCGGCTACGACCCGATGTTCGTGCCGGCGGGCAAGTCGCTGAGCTACGGCGAGATGGACCCCGCTGAGAAGCACGCCGGCAGCCACCGCGCCCGTGCCTTTGCCCAGCTCGCGGCCGCCTGCCTGCCGTAGTCGGGCCCGGCAGGAAGCAAGGCTGGGGCTCTGCCTCAAACTCCGCCAAGGGCTGGGCCCTTGGATCGCGTTCTCTTGAGCAAGGGGATCAAAGGGTCCTTGGACCCTTTGCGGGGCTGGGCGTCGCTGGCCGAAGATTCCGATGGCGCCCTTTGGGCCACTGGAATGGCCGGCGGAGGGAGAGCTCAGGCTTGCTTCCTGGCAGCCCCACGTCAGGCCACCTTCCCCGGGAGCGGCTTCGGCTCACGGCGTCGGCAGGCTCGGCAGCCGTGCGCAGGTGCGCGAGCCAGGCCGTGACCGGGCGCTCGACCACGTGGTGCACCGCGAGACCGGCAAGGGTGCTCAGTGCCATCGCCGCCATGAGCAGCATCCACGCGGCGTGCAGGTGCAATGCGGCCAGCCCGCCCAGCACGAAGCCGTGCGTCAGGTAGATCGCGTACGACGCATCGCCCAGACGCAGCAGAGGCCGAGGCCAGACGACGGCAGCCCTGCGCTCAACCGCGAGCGAGGCTGCCACCAGCAGTGTGGCCGGGCCGCCCCAGTCCAGCGCACGCCACCACGGCGTGCCGGCCGGCAGCCCGAAGAGCGCCAGCGCCGCAGCGGCAGCCAGGAGCACCAGGCCCGCCGTGCCCGCGCATCCGCCCGGCTCTCGCGCCGGCGGGCGCAGCAGCCACAGTCCCAGCACGGCGCCGGCCCCGAACTCCAGCACCAGAGGGTCGGCGAGCACGGTGACCGCCGGCCAGCCTGGCGCGCGTGCCAGCCCGACCAGCGGCAGCGCAGCCAGCGTGGGCAGCACGGCGCGCAGCACGACGCCCCGCAGCCCGTCGCGCGGGCGCAGCGCCAGCCCGGCGGCGAACACCAGGTAGAACAGCATCTCGAAGCTCAGGGTCCAGCCGACCGGCAGCACCGGCCGGGTCTCGCCGGCGGCGTTGACGGCGGGCAGGAACAGGTAGGAGCACACGGAGTTGGCCCAGTCCGGCCGGGTATGCCGGGCCAGCGAGGGTACCGCGAGAGCGAGGGCGAGCTTGGCGGTGGTCGCGAGCCAGTAGAGCGGCGCCACCCGCTCCACCCGGCGGCGCAGGAACACCCGCCAGCCGTCCGGGCGCCCCACGAGCGAGGCCGAGGCCGCGATCATCACCACCCCGCTGATCACGAAGAACAGATCGACGCCGGCCGCACCATTGGGCCAGGCGCCGCTATATTTGGAAGAGCCGGGGACCCATGCGGCCGGCAGGGGAGGGGTCGCGCGGGCGTCGCGCCACTGCTCCAAAGCATGGTACGCCACGACCATCAGGGCGGCGACTCCGCGCAGCACCTGGACGCTGCGCCACTGCCGGGCAACGTGTCCGCTCATGCAACCCTCGATCGTGAACCGGTCACGTCACGCTACCGTGTCCGGTCGGGAGCATGCGACCGCAAACTTCGTCGCGCCCTGGCACGTCGCGCCCTGGCATGTCGCGCCCTGGCATGTCGCGCCCTGGCATATGGTCCGTCGGGTGCGTCTTGTTCCGGCGCCGTTCCTCGCCTACCTGACCGGCCATGAACACCGACACCCACACCGAGGCCACCATGGCGGCGGATCCCGCGCCGGACGTGGCCGGAGCGGACGGCGCCCAGACGCCGGACCAGGTCATGCAGGCGGCGGCAGCCCGACTCGCCGCGCTGGAGGCGGAGCGCGACGATTTCCGCGACCGCTGGATGCGCTCGGAGGCGGAGGCGCAGAACGTGCGCGCCCGCGCCCGCCGCGAGGTCGAGGACGCCCGGCAGTTCGCGGTGCAGAAGTTCGCCCGCGACATCGCCGAGGCAACGGAGAACCTGCGCCGCGGCCTCGACAGCCTGCCGGCGGCAGCACCCGGCGAGTCCGAGATCGTGGCCAGGCTGCGGGACGGCTTCGAGGGCGCCGAGCGCGCGATGCTTGCTGCCCTGGAGCGCAACGGCGTGGCCAAGGAGGACCCGACCGGCAAGCCGTTCGACGCCAACCTGCACCAGGGCATGGGCGAGCAGGCCTCCGACGCGCATCCGCCGGGGACCGTGGTGCAGGCCTACACGCCGGCGTGGACGCTGAACGGGCGGCTGCTGCGGCCGGCGATGGTCGTCGTCAGCAAGGGCGGCGGTGTCGACCGCAGCGTCTGACAGGGAGCAAGGCCGGGCTCTGCCCGGACCCGAAAAGGGCCGGGAGGCCCTTTGATCCCATGACTTGAGGGAAGGCAGACGTCGGTCCTGCCGGTTTCCCCCGCCCCCTTGCGACAGAGGGGGCGGCTCAATACATCCCGCATCACACCCTAGGGTCGCCTCCGGTGCTTCGGGCCGGATGCGACCGCTGACAAGGAGACTACCCGGATGAGCAAGGTCATCGGCATCGACCTCGGCACGACCAACTCGTGCGTCGCGATCATGGAGGGCTCGACCGCGAACGACGTGCGCGTCGTCGAGAACAGCGAGGGCGCCCGCACCACCCCGTCCATGGTGGCGATCACGGAGAACGGCGAGCGCCTCGTCGGCCAGGCCGCCAAGCGCCAGGCCGTCACCAACCCGACCAACACCCTGTATGCCGTCAAGCGCCTGATCGGTCGCCGCTTCGACGACCCGACCGTGGTCAAGGACAAGGGCATGGTGCCCTACTCGATCGTGCGCGGCGACAACGGCGACGCCTGGGTCGAGGCACGCGGCGAGAAGTACGCGCCCGGCCAGGTCAGCGCCTTCATCCTCGGCAAGATGAAGGAGACCGCAGAGGCCTTTCTCGGCGAGAGCGTGACGCAGGCGGTCATCACCGTCCCCGCGTACTTCAACGACGCCCAGCGCCAGGCGACCAAGGACGCCGGCCGCATCGCCGGCCTCGAGGTGCTGCGCATTATCAACGAGCCGACGGCAGCGGCGCTCGCCTACGGCATGGACAAGAAGAACAGCGGCACGATCGCCGTCTACGACCTCGGCGGCGGCACCTTCGACGTGTCCGTGCTGGAGATCGGTGACGGCGTGTTCGAGGTGAAGTCGACCAACGGCGACACCTTCCTGGGCGGCGAGGACTTCGACAACCGCGTCATCGACTTCCTGGCCAGCGAGTTCCAGCGCGACCAAGGCATCGACCTGCGCAAGGACAAGCTCGCCCTGCAGCGCCTCAAGGAGGCGGCGGAGAAGGCCAAGATCGAGCTGTCCTCGGCCAAGGAGACTGAGATCAACCTGCCGTTCATCACGGCGGACGCCTCCGGACCGAAGCATCTCGTGCTGAAGCTGTCGCGCGCCAAGCTGGAGAGTCTGGTCGACGACCTGATCAGCCGGACGCTGGACCCGTGCCGCGCCGCCCTGAAGGACGCCGGCGTGACGGCGGCCGAGATCGACGAGGTGATCCTGGTCGGCGGCATGACGCGCATGCCCAAGGTCATCGAGGCGGTGAAGTCGTTCTTCGGCCGCGAGCCCGCGCGCAACGTCAACCCCGACGAGGTTGTGGCGATCGGCGCGGCCGTGCAGGGCGCGGTGCTGAAGGGCGACGTCAAGGACGTCCTGCTGCTCGACGTGACGCCGCTGAGCCTGGGCATCGAGACGCTGGGCGGGGTGTTCACGCGACTGATCGAGCGCAACACCACGATCCCGACCAAGAAGAGCCAGGTGTTCTCGACCGCCGACGACA
>CAXSER010000282.1:0-4244 GCA_964236315.1 uncultured Acetobacteraceae bacterium
GGGATGGCGGCCTGGCACGCGGGGCCGGCGAGCGGGGCGGCGCCGTACGCGTTCACGGTGCTCAGGCTCGACCCGCCGCGCGAGGCGCTCAGGGCGGCGATCGCGGGGCGGTTCAGGGCGATGCTGGCGGCGGGGGCGGTGGAGGAGGTGCGGGCGCTGCTGGCGCTGGGGGTGGATGCGGGGGCGCCGGCGCTGCGGGCGCACGGGGTGCCGGAGCTGTCGGCGGTGCTGCGCGGGGAGGCGACGCTGGCGGAGGCGGAGGCGGCGGCGGTGGCGGCGACGCTGCGCTACACCAAGCGGCAGAGGACCTGGTTCGGGGCGCGTCGGATGGCAGAGACGGGGCGGACGCAGGTGATCGATGCGTGCGTCACCGGTTTCGCGCAACTTTCGGAAAGAAGCATGGCTGACATGTTGAACTTTATTCGCGCGATCGGTTGACGCGCCGGCGCAACGAGGCCTAATCCGCGGCTCCCGTGCGGCCCGGCCGCAAGGGGGACGCGCGGCGGGACCGCGCGCCCGTGCGGAAGGCCGCCCGGGACAGACGGCTTCGCGGAAGGATGCGACGATGAACGCGATCACCAGCACCGCCCCGGCCACGCAGGCGACCCCGGAGCTGCAGCCCGGCGCCGTCGTCCTGCTGCGGGCGCTGCGCGAGCAGGGCGTCGAGGTGATCTTCGGCTATCCCGGCGGCGCGGTGCTGCCGATCTACGACGCGATTTTCCAGCAGGACGCGATCCGCCACGTCCTCGTGCGCCACGAGCAGGCGGCGGTGCACGCGGCGGAGGGATATGCGCGCTCGACCGGCAAGGTGGGCTGCGTGCTGGTGACCAGCGGGCCGGGGGCGACCAACGCGGTCACCGGGCTGGTGGACGCGCTGATGGACAGCATCCCGCTGGTGTGCCTGACGGGCCAAGTGCCGACGCACCTGATCGGCAACGATGCGTTCCAGGAGGCCGACACCACCGGCATCACCCGGCCGGCGACCAAGCACAACTATCTGGTCAAGCGGCCAGAGGACCTGGCGCGGGTGGTGCACGAGGCGTTCTACGTGGCGCGCTCGGGACGGCCCGGGCCGGTGCTGGTCGACCTGCCGAAGGATATCCTGATCGGCGACGCGCCGTATTCCGTGGCGTCGGTGGAGCCGCACCGGTCATACCGGCCGGTGACGGAGCCGGAGCCGGCGGCGATCCGCCGCGCGGTGGCGATGCTCAAGGCGGCGCGGCGGCCGATGGTGTACGCGGGCGGCGGCGTGATCAACGCGGGGCCTGCCGCGTCGGAGCGGCTGGCGGAGTTCGTGCACGCGACGGGGTTCCCGTGCACCAACACGCTGATGGGGCTCGGCGCGTTCCCGGGCAGCGACCCGCAGTTCGTCGGCATGCTGGGGATGCACGGCACGTACGAGGCCAACATGGCCATGCACGGCTGCGACGTCATGCTCAACATCGGCGCGCGCTTCGACGACCGGGTGACCGGGCGGCTCGACGCGTTCAGCCCGGATTCGCTTAAGATCCATTGCGACATCGACCGGTCCTCGATCAACAAGAACGTGCGGGTGGACCTCGCGATCGTGGGGGATGCGGGGCGCATCCTCGACGCGCTGCTGGCGGCGTGGCACGCGGACGGGGACGTGCAGGACAAGGGCGCGATCGCGGCCTGGTGGCGCCAGATCGAGGAGTGGCGGGGCAAGAAGTCGCTGGGCTTCACCCAGGACATGACGCCCGGCGCGGTGATCCGGCCGCAGTACGCGGTGCGCAGGCTCAACGAGCTGTGCCACAGGGACGGGCGCGACACCTTCATCACCACCGAGGTCGGCCAGCACCAGATGTGGGCGGCGCAGCACTTCCTCTACGAGAAGCCGAACCGCTGGCTGACCAGCGGCGGGCTGGGGACGATGGGCTACGGCCTGCCGGCGGCGATGGGCGTGCAGGTCGCGATGCCGGACGCGCTGGTGATCGACATCGCCGGCGAGGCCAGCATCCTGATGAACATCCAGGAGATGGGCACGCTGGCGCAGTACCGCCTGCCGGTGAAGGTGTTCATCCTGAACAACCAGTACATGGGAATGGTGCGGCAGTGGCAGGAGCTGCTGCACGGCAACCGGTATTCCGAGAGCTACAGCGAGGCGCTGCCGGACTTCGTGCGCCTGGCCGAGGCGTTCCATGCGACCGGGCTGCGGGCGCGCTCGGTCGACGAGCTGGACGGGGTGATCGAGCGCATGCTCGCAGAGCCCGGCCCGGTGATCGCCGACATCTGCGTCGCCGAGAAGGAGAACGTCTACCCGATGATCCCCTCGGGTGCTGCGCACAACGAGATGATCCTCGGCCCGGGCCACGACGAGGAGGCCGCGTCGATCACCAACGAGGGGCTGATGCTGCTCTGATGCCACATTCCCAGACCGCGCAGGGCGACCCCGTGCGCTCCGCCACCATGTCGGTCCTGGTCGAGAACGAGTCCGGCGTGCTCGCGCGCGTCATCGGGCTGTTCTCCGGCCGGGGCTACAACATCGACAGCCTCACCGTGGCGCCGGTCGACGACGCGCGCGGCCAGTCGCGCATCAACATCGTCACCTCGGGCACCGAGATGGTGATCGGGCAGATCAAGGCGCAGCTCGACCGCCTGGTGCCGGTGCACCGCGTGCAGGACCTCACGATGGCCGGGCCGCACCTCGCGCGCGAGCTTGCGATGATCAAGGTCGTGGGCAGCGGCGAGCACCGGGCGGAGGCGCTGCGCATCGCGGACGCGTTCCGGGCGCGGGTGATCGACGCGACCACCGAGAGCTTCGTGTTCGAGCTGACGGGGGCGACGGACAAGCTGGACGCGTTCCTCGCGCTGATGCGGCCGCTGGGGCTCGTCGAGGTGTCGCGCACCGGGGTCGCGGCCATTGCACGGGGCACGGGCACGCTCTAGGCCAAGGCAAGCAAGGCCAGGGCTCTGCCCTGGACCCGCCAGGGCGAGCCGCCCTGGACCGGCACTTGAAAGATGCAGGTCCAGGGGCGCTGCCCCTGGCGGGTCCAGGGCAGGGCCCTGGCCTTCCTTTTTCACTGACGGAAGGGAGACCCGCACATGCGCGTCTATTACGATCGCGACGCCGACCTCAACCTGATCAAGGGCAAGAAGGTCGCCGTCATCGGCTACGGCAGCCAGGGCCACGCCCACGCCAACAACATGAAGGACAGCGGCGTCGCCGACGTCGTCGTCGGGCTGCGCCCCGGCTCCGTCGCGGTGGCCAAGGCGGAGGCCGCCGGCTTCCGGGTGATGGACGCCGCAGAGGCGGCGAAGTGGGCCGACATCGTCATGGTGCTCACGCCCGACGAGGGGCAGGGCGACCTGTACCGCGACAGCCTGGCGGCGAACATGAAGCAGGGCGCGGCGCTGGCGTTCGCGCACGGGCTGAACGTGCACTTCAACCTGCTCGACCCCAGGCCGGACCTGGACGTGTTCATGATCGCGCCGAAGGGACCTGGGCACACGGTGCGCTCGGAGTACCAGCGCGGCGGCGGCGTGCCCTGCCTGGTGGCGGTGGCGCAGGACCCGTCGGGCAACGCCATGGAGATCGCGCTGTCGTACGCGTCGGCGATCGGCGGCGGGCGGGCCGGGATCATCGAGACGACGTTCAAGGAGGAGTGCGAGACCGACCTGTTCGGCGAGCAGGCCGTGCTGTGCGGCGGGCTGGTCGAGCTGATCAAGGCGGGGTTCGAGACGCTGACGGAGGCGGGCTACGCGCCGGAGATGGCGTATTTCGAGTGCCTGCACGAGGTGAAGCTGATCGTGGACCTGATCTACGAGGGCGGCATCGCGAACATGAACTACTCGATCAGCAACACGGCCGAGTACGGCGAGTACGTCACCGGGCCGCGCATCATCACGGCCGAGACGAAGGCGGAGATGAGGCGGGTGCTGACGGACATCCAGTCCGGGCGGTTCGCGCGCGACTGGATGCTGGAGAACAAGGTCAACCAGTCGAGCTTCAAGGCGACGCGGCGCCGGCTCGCGGAGCACCCGATCGAGCAGGTCGGCGAGAAGCTGCGCGCGATGATGCCGTGGATCGGCAAGAACGCGCTGGTGGACAAGACGAGGAACTGAGGCAGCAAGGCCAGGGCTCTGCCCTGGACCCGCCAGGGGCAGCGCCCCTGGACCGGCACATGAAAGGGGGCACACCGCGCGGGCGGTGTGCCCCCTTTTCTTTCAGAGGCCGGTCCAGGGGCGGCTCGCCCCTGGCGGGTCCGGGCAGGGCCCGGCCTTGC
>CAXSER010000283.1:0-4220 GCA_964236315.1 uncultured Acetobacteraceae bacterium
ACGTGCGCATGATCGCCACGCCCGCGATGGCGCTGCGCGCCGCCGCAGAGGCCGCGCGGGCGGAAGGCCTGGCGACGCTGATCCTCGGCGACGCGCTGGAGGGCGAGAGCCGCCAGCTCGGCACGGTCATGGCCGGGATCGCGCGCAGCGTGCGCCGCCACGCCGAGCCGGCGCGCGCGCCGGCGGTGCTGCTGTCGGGCGGGGAGACCACGGTGTCGATCGGCGCCGCGAAGCCCGGGCGCGGCGGGCGCAACACCGAGTTCCTGCTCGGCCTCGCGGTGGCGCTGGAGGGCGACGCGGGGATCTGGGCGGTGGCCGGCGACACCGACGGCATCGACGGCACCGAGGACGCGGCCGGCGCGCTGGTCGCGCCGGACACGCTGGCGCGGGCGCGGGCAGCCGGGCTGTCGCCGCGCGCGGTGCTGGCGGCGCACGACAGCTACGGGCTGTTCGCGGCGATCGGCGACCTGGTGGTGACCGGGCCCACGCTGACCAACGTCAACGACCTGCGCGCGGTGCTGATCGCCTGAGGAGGGCGCGGGGGCGGGGCAGGGAAGCAGGGTCGAGGCGCTGCCTCGAGCTCCGCCAGGGGCGGGCCGCCCCTGGACCGGCATTCTCGGGGAAGCGTCAGGTCCGGGCCATGGCGTCCTGGACCGTGTCCGCCACGTCCGGGTCGCCCATGCCCTGGGTCACGGCGCGGTCGCGGCCGTCCCGCTTGGCGCGGTAGAGCGCGGCGTCCGCACGTTCGACCAGGGTCGCGGCGTCCGCCCCCGCCCCGTCCAGGCGCGGCAGCACGCAGGCCACCCCGATGCTGGCGGTCACGATCCCGGACGGCGGGTTGGCGGCGTGCTCGATCCCCGCGTCGCGGATCGCGGCGAGCACCCGGGCGGCGATCGCCTCGGCACCCGTCCCGTCGATGCCGGGCAGCAGCACGGCGAACTCCTCGCCGCCGTAGCGCGCGGTGAGGTCGGCGGGGCGGCGCGCCACCTGCGCCATCGCGGCCGCCACGGCGCGCAGGCACTCGTCGCCGCGCTGGTGGCCGTGGCGGTCGTTGTAGAGCTTGAAGCGGTCGACATCGATCATCAGCAGGGCCAGCGGCGTCTCCTCGCGCGCGGCGCGGCGCCACTCCTGGTCCAGCGTCTCGTCGAAGCGGCGGCGGTTGGCGAGCCCCGTCAGCCCGTCGGTGTTGGCCTGCTCCGCAAGCGCGCGGTTCAGCGCCTCGACCCGGGCCTCCGCCGCGCGCCGGTCGGTGATGTCGCGCACGTTGCAGATGATCTGCGTCTCCCCGTCCAGGCCCTCCAGCAGGCGCGCGCGCGCCTCCACCCAGAGCGGCAGCCCGTCCCTGCGGATGTAGCGGTAGCAGCACGTCTCCTGGTCCGCCCCGGAGCGCAGCCGCGACACCATCCCGTCGAGCGCCGCCCGGTCGTCGGGATAGATGATCTCGGCCCAGCCCGCGCCGGTCCCCTCCTCGACGCTCCATCCCGTCAGCTTGGTGAACGCCGGCGAGACGTAGCGGCGCCGCCCGTCCAGGCCGATGCACACGATCGCGTCGCTCGAGTTCTCCGCCAGCAGCCGGTAGCGGCGCTCCGCCTGCTGGCGCGTCCTGACCTGGCCGGCGAAGCGGCGGCCCGCCAGCACGAGGAGTGCCGAGACGAGCAGGCTGACCGCCAGGTGGCGCCAGGCGTTGGCCCGCCAGCGGGCGAGCACCTCGTCGAGCGCGTGGCCCACGACGATGTAGAGCGGGTAGCCCTCGATGGTGCGGAAGCTGCCCAGCCGGGTGACCCCGTCGATCGGCGAGACGTAGCGGAAGCTCCCTGACGACTGGCCGGCGCTGACGCGGCGGAACACCGGCCCGGCGGAGACGTCGGCGCCGGTCCTCGCCCGGCCGGGGTCGCTGAGCGCCACGACGAAGCCGCGCATGGACTGCAGCGAGATCAGGCCCCCCGGACCGACGGAGAAGGTGCGGTAGAAGTCGCGCAGGAACGCCGCCGGGATCCTGGCCCGCACCACCCCGGCGAAACGGCCCTGCGCGTCGTCCACCCTGCGCGACACCGTGATGCTCGGCTGGCCGTCGGCGCGGGAGAGGATGGTGTCGCCGACCAGCACGCCGCGGTCGGCATGGGTGCGGTGGTACTCGAAATACGTGCGGTCCGCGACCGTGAACGCGCCGCCCGTGCCGTCGCGCCCGCCGGCGAGCATGGCGCCCGCGGCGTCGAACACCGCCAGGCCGCCGAGCGCCGGCGCGTCCTCCAGGCGCATCGCGATCAGCCGGTCGAGCCGTTCGGTCCGCTCGGGGGAGGGCGGGTCCGTCTCGACCCGCTCGCGCAGGCCGGAGAGGATCACGTCGGCGACGTGCAGGGTGTCGTGCGCGTGCTGGGCGAGCGAGCGGGCGAGGTTCGCGGTCTCCGTCTTGTCCGCGGCCATCGCGGCCTCGCCGGCCTGCCACGTGCTCCAGCCGTCGAGCCCGAGCAGCAGCACGCACACCGCGAGCACCGCGGCGATGATGCCGGCATGCAGGGTGACGCGGCGGCGCCAGGAGGAAAAGGCAAGCCTCATGCCGTGGCGCGTCCTGCTCCGTGTGCGCTCCATCAGAGCAGCAAGGCTCTAAGAAAGCGTTGAGGGCCCGTGGCGCGCGGTCCCGCGTCAGTCCAGCCAGAGCGACGAGAGCAGCATGTGGTACAGCGGCGTGTACAGGTAGCCGTGCACCCGCGCGGACACGACGTCGACGTAGGACGGCACCAGCAGCACCACCATGGCCGCGCGCGCGGTGACGTCGCGGTCGATCGCGGCCCAGCGCGCGGCGGCGTCGGCGCCGGTGGCGGCCTCGGCCGCGTGGATCGCGTCGTCGATCGCGGGGTCGCAGAAGCCGGACATGTTCAGCGAGGAGTCCGAGCCGGGGTGGAACGCGCTACAGCTCGCCAGCACGTCGAGGAAGTCCGAGGCGTCGGGGAAGTCGGCGTACCACGGCGTGACCGCGGCCTGCACGTGGTTGGCGCTGTTCTGGATGTAGGTGAACTGGATGTCGCCCGACAGCGTGCTGAGCCGGGCGTCCAGGCCGATCGAGGCCATCACGCTCTGCAGGTAGGTGCCGAGCTGGCGCTGCACCGGGCTCTGGTCGGCGACCAGCGTCACCCTGGCGCCGGACGCACCGGCCTCGCGCACCAGGCGGCGCGCCTCGTCGGGGTCGTGGCCGATCGGGCAGGCGGGGTCGCTGCCCGGCAGGATCGGCGGCAGCATGCGGCACCACGGCAGGGCCATGCGCGGGCCGCCGTACACCAGCACGGCGGCGTCGCGGTCCACGGCGAGCGCCACGGCGCGGCGCACCCGCTCGTCGTCGAACGGCGGCTCGCGGGTGTTGAGCGTCATGCGCCAGATCGCGTCGGTGCGGTGCAGGTGGGCGAGGCCCGCGAAGCGTGCGCCCAGCTCCGGCAGGCGGTCGAACGGCGGCTGGTCGAAGGTCCAGTCGGCCTGGCCGTTCTCGATCGCGGTGATCGCGGCCTCCTCGTCCAGGCCGAACTCGTAGTCGATGGCGTCGACGTGGCCGTCTGGCTGCGCGGCCGCGTTCCAGGCGTGGAACGCGGGGTTGCGCACGAGGCGCAGGCCGCGGCTCGGGTCGTAGCCCTCGATGACGTAGGGGCCGGTGCCGGGCAGGGGGTGGATGCCGGCGTCGTGCGGCGGGGCGTCGGCGGGCAGCACGGAGGCGGGGGGCAGGGCGAGCTTGGCCAGGAGCTGGCTGTCCGGGCGGGCGAGGCGCAGCGTGAGGCGGCCGGTGGCGTCGTCGCTCTCCACCCCCTCCAGGCGGCAGGTGTCGGGCGCGGCCGTGCAGGCGTCCGCGCCCTCGATCGCGGCAAGGAAGCCGGCGCCGGGGCCGGCCACGCGGAAGGCGCGGCGCAGGGAGGCGGCGGCGTCGGACGCGCGCACCGGGCGGCCGTCGCTGAAGCGCGGGCCGTCGCGCAGGCGGAAGTCGTAGCGCAGGCCGTCGGGGCTGACCGCGGGCAGGGCGTCGGCGAGGTCGGGCTCCAGGACGAGGCCGTCGGCGTCCTCCGCCTTGCGGTAGGTGAGCAGGCCGTCATAGGTCACGGCGTAGAGCTGCCAGTACTGCGCGGTGTCGTTGACCTGCGGGTCGATGCTGCCGGCGGCGGCGTGGGCGACCAGGCGCAGGGTGCCGCCGCGGTGCGGGGCTGGGGCCGGTGGCGCGGGCGCGTCGGCGGCGACGGGGA
>CAXSER010000284.1:0-4212 GCA_964236315.1 uncultured Acetobacteraceae bacterium
AATGGGCTGGCGGTGGACTGGGGGGTGCTGGCGGGATGGGCGGCGCCGGTGCCGTGGCTGCTGGCGGGGGGGCTGGACGCGGGCAACGTGGGGGAGGCGGTGGCGCGCTCGGGGGCGCGGGCGGTGGACGTGTCGTCGGGGGTGGAGAGCGCGCCGGGGGTGAAGGACGCGGGGATGATCCGCGAATTCATCGGCGCGGCGCACAGGGCGGGTGAGGGGCGATAGGCTTTGCCTATGGGTGCGATAGGAAATCGGTAGTTTGCGTGGCGGGGTGGCGCGCCTATCTTGGGGGCAATCGAAGGAGACGGCGTTTGACCGATCAGAAGTTCATCACGACGACGGGCGGCAACCGGGTCGCCGACAACCAGAACAGCGAGACGGTCGGCAAGTTCGGGCCGATCGTGCTGCAGGACTACAAGCTGCTCGAGAAGCTGGCGCACCAGAACCGCGAACGCATCCCGGAGCGGACCGTGCACGCCAAGGGCTCGGCGGCGTTCGGCACGCTGACGGTCACGCACGACATCACGCAGTACACGCGGGCCAAGGTGTTCACGCCGGGCAGCAAGACCGACCTGCTGCTGCGGTTCTCCACCGTGGCCGGCGAGTCGGGCGCGGGCGACGCCGAGCGCGACGTGCGCGGCTTCGCGCTGAAGTTCTACACCGAGGAAGGCAACTGGGACGTCGTCGGCAACAACACGCCGGTGTTCTTCGTGCGCGACCCGATGAAGTTCCCGGACTTCATCCACACGCAGAAGCGCCACCCGCGCACCAACATGCGCTCGGCGACCGCGATGTGGGACTTCTGGTCGCAGTCGCCGGAGAGCCTGCACCAGATCACCATCCTGTTCAGCGACCGCGGGCTGCCGCAGGGCTACCGCAACGTCAACGGGTACGGCAGCCACACGTTCAGCCTGTGGAACAACGAGGGCGAGCGCTACTGGGTGAAGTTCCACTTCAAGACCCAGCAGGGCCATGCGTTCTGGACCAACGACGAGGGCAACGCGGTCATCGGCCGTGACCGCGAGAGCAGCCAGCGCGACCTGTACGAGGCGATCGAGCGCGGCGACTTCCCGAAGTGGAAGATGTTCGTCCAGATCATGCCGGAGATGGATGCGGGCAAGCAGTCGTACAACCCGTTCGACCTCACCAAGGTGTGGCCGCACGGCGAGTATCCGCTGATCGAGGTCGGCGAGTTCGAGCTGAACCGCAACCCGCAGAACTACTTCGCCGAGGTCGAGCAGGCGTCGTTCTCGCCGAGCAACGTCGTCCCGGGCATCGGCTTCAGCCCCGACAAGATGCTGCAGGCGCGCGTGTTCGCCTACGCCGACGCGCACCGCTACCGCGTGGGCACGCACTACGAGATGCTGCCGGTGAACCGGCCGCGCGTCGCGGTGAACAGCTACCACCGCGACGGGTCGATGCGTTTCGACCAGCCAAACATCGGCGATGCGTACTACGAGCCGAACCGCTTCGGCGGGCCGGTCGAGGATCCGTCGGTGTCCGAGCCGCCGTTCAGGCTGGAGGAGGCCGTGGTGGCCCGCTACGACCACCGCGCGGGCAACGACGACTACACGCAGCCCGGCGACCTGTTCCGGATCTTCGACGAGGGGCAGCGCAAGCGGCTGTTCAACAACATCGCGGCGGCCATGCAGGGCGTGCCGGCGAACATCGTCGTGGCGCAGATCGAGCATTTCCGGAAGTGCGATCCGGCGTATGGTGAGGGTGTTGCGGCCGCGATCGCCCGCGTGAACACGCCGGCGAACAGCGATCCGGTGTCGGCGGGCGGGGAACTGCGCGCCGCAGAGTGACCTGACGCGGTTCGGCAGGACCGGTCGGCAGGGGCCGGGGGAGCAGAATGCTCCCCCGGCTTTTTTTATGCGCGCCTGGCTGGAGGAAGGAAGGTCGAGGCTCCGCCTCGAACTCCGCCAGGGGGAGCCCCCCTGGACTGGCTTCTCTTGAGGAGGCCGGTCCAGGGGCGGCTCGCCCCTGGCGGGTCCGGGCAGAGCCCGGCCTTGCTTCCCTGCCTGCGGCGCGGACAGAGTGCGGCGTCGTTTCGGGGAGGCTTTGCGATGGAGTTCCACTCGCCGCACAGCCACGGGTTCGTCCGGGTGGCCGCGTGCGTGGCGCCGGTGGTGGTGGCCGACCCGGTCGCCAATGTCGCGGCGGTGCTGGCGCTGGCCGGCGCGTGCGCGGCGCAGGGGGTGGCGCTGGCGGTGTTCCCGGAGCTGGGGCTGTCGGGGTACTCGGTGGAGGACCTGCTGCTGCAGGACGTGCTGCTGGACGCGGTGGAGCGGGCGGTGGGCGTGCTGGTGGAGGGGTCGCGGGGGTCGGGGGTGGTGATCGTGGCGGGGGCGCCGCTGCGGTGGGGAGGGCGGGTCTACAACTGCGCCGTGGTCGTGCGGGGGGGGCGGCTGCTGGGGGTCGTGCCGAAGAGCTACCTGCCGAACTACCGGGAGTTCTACGAGCGCCGGCATTTCGCCCCGGGCGAGGGGGTTTCCGGGGAGGTGACGCTCGCGGGGCAGGTGGTGCCGTTCGGGGGGGACCTGCTGTTCGCGGCGGAGGATGTGACGGGGTTCGTGCTGCACGTGGAGGTCTGCGAGGATCTGTGGGTGCCGGTGCCGCCGTCGAGCGAGGCGGCGCTGGCGGGGGCGTCGGTGCTGGCGAACCTGTCGGGGAGCCCGATCACGGTGGGGCGGGCGGACACGCGCAGGATGCTGTGCCGGGCGCAGTCGGCGCGGTGCATCGCGGCGTACGTGTATGCGGCGGCGGGGGAGGGGGAGAGCACGACGGACCTGGCGTGGGACGGGCAGGCGATGGTGTTCGAGGCGGGCGAGGCGCTGGCGGAGGGGGCGCGGTTCGTGCGCGAGGCGCATGCGGTGGTGGCGGACGTGGACCTCGATCTGCTGCGGCAGGAGCGGGCGCGGACGGGGACGTTCGACGACAACCGGCGGCATGCGGGGCGGGCGTTCCGGACGGTGAGGTTCGCGCTGGGGCTGGACGGCTCGGCGCGGGGGCTGCGGCGGCGGGTGGAGCGGTTCCCGTTCGTGCCGGCGGATGCGGCCAGGCTCGGGGAGGACTGCTTCGAGGCGTACTCGATCCAGGTGGCGGGGCTGGCGCAGCGGCTGCGGGCGACGGGGCTGCGGCGGGTGGTGATCGGGGTGTCGGGGGGGCTGGATTCGACGCATGCGCTGCTGGTGGCGGCGCGGGCGTTCGACCGGCTGGGGCTGCCGCGGGCGGGGATCCTCGGGTACTCGCTGCCGGGGTTCGCGACGGGGGAGGCGAGCCGGGCGCGGGGGGCGGCGCTGATGGCGGCGCTGGGGGTGAGTGCCGCGGAGGTGGATATCCGGCCGGCGGCGCGGCAGATGCTGGCGGACCTGGGGCATGCCTATGCGGCGGGGGAGGCGGCGTACGACGTCACCTTCGAGAACGTGCAGGCGGGGCTGCGGACGGATTATCTGTTCCGGATCGCGAACCATCGCGGGGCGCTGGTGGTGGGGACGGGGGATCTGTCGGAGCTGGCGCTGGGGTGGTGCACGTATGGCGTGGGCGACCAGATGTCGCACTACGGGGTCAACGCCGGGGTGCCGAAGACGCTGATCCAGCACCTGATCCGGTGGGTGGCGGGGAGCGGGGCGCTGCCGGAGGCCGCCGGGGTGCTGCGCGAGATCGTGGGGGCGGAGATCTCGCCGGAGCTGGTGCCGGGCGAGGCGGTGCAGAGCACGGAGGCGGTGATCGGGCCATACGAGCTGCAGGATTTCACGCTGTTCTACCTGCTCCGGTACGGGTTCAGGCCGTCGCGGATCGCGTTCCTGGCGCTGGCGGCGTGGGAGGATGTGGGCGCGGGGGCGTGGCCGGGGGGATATCCGGAGGAGAGGCGGCGCGCGTACTCGCTGGGCGAGATCAAGGGGTGGATGGGGGTGTTCCTCCGGCGGTTCTTCGCGAGCCAGTTCAAGCGGTCGGCGATGCCGAACGGGCCGAAGGTCGTGGCGGGGGGGTCGCTGTCGCCGCGCGGGGACTGGCGGATGCCGTCGGACGCGAGCGTGGCGGCGTGGGTCGCGGAGCTGGAGGCGGGGGTTCCGGGCGAAGGCAAGGAAGGTTGAGGCTCCGCCTCAAACTCCGCCAAGGGCTGGGCCCCTGGATCGCCTTCTCTTAAGTCAATGGGATCAAAGGGTCCTCGGACCCTTTGCGGGTTCGGGCAGAGCCCGACCTTGC
>CAXSER010000285.1:0-4195 GCA_964236315.1 uncultured Acetobacteraceae bacterium
ACCTCCTTGATCTCGTTCAGCGACTTGCGGCCGAAGTTCGGCGTGCGGAGCATCTCCTGCTCGGTCTTCTGCACGAGGTCGCCGATGTAGACGATGTTGTCGTTCTTCAGGCAGTTCGCCGAGCGGACGGAGAGCTCGAGCTCGTCGACCTTGCGCAGCAGGTTGCGGTTGAACGGCAGGTCGTCCTGGATCTCCTCGATGCGGGCCTGCTGGGGCTCGTCGAAGTTGATGAACAGGGCGAGCTGGTCCTGCAGGATGCGGGCGGCGAGCGCCACGCTGTCCTCGGGGGTGACGGCGCCGTTGGTCTCGACCTGCAGCACGAGCTTGTCGTAGTCGGTGACCTGGCCGACGCGGGTCTGCTCGACCTTGTAGGAGACGCGGCGCACCGGCGAGTAGATGCTGTCCACGGGGATCAGGCCGATCGGCGCGTCCTCGGGACGGTTGACCGAGGCGGGGTCGTAGCCGCGGCCGAGCTGGACCGTCAGCTCCATGTTCAGCTTGATGCCGTCGTCGAGGGTGCAGATCACGAGGTCGGGGTTCATCACCTCGATGTCGTGGCCGGTCTGGATCTGGCCGGCGCGGACCTCGCCGGGGCCGGTGGCCGTCAGCGTCATGCGGCGGACCTGATCGCCGTGCATGCGCAGCGCGAGCTGCTTGATGTTCAGCACGATGTCGGTGACGTCCTCGCGCACGCCGGGGATCGAGCTGAACTCGTGCAGCACGCCGTCGATCTGCACCGCGGTGACAGCGGCGCCCTGCAGCGAGGAGAGCAGGATGCGGCGGATCGCGTTGCCGAGCGTCATGCCGAAGCCGCGCTCCAGCGGCTCGGCGACCACGGTTGCGATGCGCGACGGGTCGGAGCCCGGCTCGACCTCAAGCTTCTCCGGCTTGATCAGCGACTGCCAGTTTCTCTGGATGACCACTACTTCGCCTCATGATGGCATCGGGCGGGCCGCGCGCTGGCGCAGGCCGTCCGGAAAACGAAACGACGCCGCCAGGACAGTGACCTGGCGGCGCCAACACCTCCGCCGGATGTCAGACGCGGCGGCGCTTGCGCGGGCGGCAGCCGTTGTGCGGGACCGGGGTGGTGTCGCGGATCGAGGTGACGGCGAAGCCCACGGTCTGCAGGGCGCGCAGCGCGCTCTCGCGGCCGGAACCGGGGCCGTTGACCTCGATCTCCAGCGTCTCCATGCCGTGCTCGCGCGCCTTCTTGCCGGCATCCTCGGCGGCCATCTGGGCGGCGTACGGCGTGGACTTGCGGCTGCCCTTGAAGCCCTGGGCGCCGGCCGACGACCAGGCGATGGTGTTGCCCTGCGCGTCGGTGATGGTGATCATCGTGTTGTTGAAGGTCGCGGCCACGTGGGCCACGCCGGAGCTGATGTTCTTGCGCTCCTTGCGGCGGGGCCGCGAGGAACCGGAGGCGGGCTTCGCCATGGCGATGGTGTCCTAGGGTCGGGCGCGCCGGAGCGGACGCGCAAGGTGCTGCAGGCGGGCTGCGAAGGAGGCGTGGAAGAGGGGCGGCGGCGCGGAGCCCGGGCCCTACTTCGTGACCTTCTTCTTGCCGGCGATCGCGACGGCCTTGCCCTTGCGGGTGCGGGCGTTGGTGTGGGTGCGCTGGCCGCGGACGGGCAGGCCGCGGCGGTGGCGCAGGCCGCGGTAGCAGCCCAGGTCCATCAGGCGCTTGATGTTCATCGCGACCTCGCGGCGCAGGTCGCCCTCGACGCGCAGGTCGCGGTCGATCAGCTCGCGGATGCGCAGCACCTCGTCGTCGGAGAGCTGGTTCACGCGGCGCTCGGCGGGGATGCCCAGCGTCGTGCAGATGGTCTGGGCCCGGGTCGGCCCGATGCCGTAGATGTAGCGGAGGCTGATGACGACCCGCTTGTTGGTCGGGATGTTCACGCCGGCAATACGCGCCACGCTGTCGCTCCTCGGGCCGGCAACGCGCCGGACTGCTTGGTCAATGGATCGGCCCGCAAGGCGCGCGGGCCTCAAACAACAGAAGCGGCCACCGAACGGGGGCCGCCAAGGGCGCGGACTATACTGCCGCCGCGCCCCGAGTCAACGCGCCGTGGTCAACTCTGCGCGAGCGGGGCTGCACCGGGCGTGGTGTCCAGCAGGGTGGTCAGCTCGTTGGTGACGTCGTCCATCTCCGCCATGCCGTCGACCTGGTGCAGCAGGCCGAGCGCCCGGTAGTGCGGCAGGATCGGCGCGGTCTGGCGGGCGTACACCTCCAGGCGGGCGGCGACGGTCTCGCGGGTGTCGTCGGGGCGGCGGACGAACTCGGTCGAGCCGCACACGTCGCAGGTGCCGGCCGCGGCAGGGGGCTTGAAGCTGTCGTGGTAGCTCGTGCCGCAGCTGGCGCAGGTGAAGCGGCCGGCGATCCGCTCCACCAGGGCGGGGTCGTCGACCTTGAGCTCGACCACGGCATCGAGGCGCTTGCCCAGGCGGGCGAGCAGGGCGTCGAGCGCCTCGGCCTGCGGCACGGTGCGGGGGAAGCCGTCGAGGATGAAACCGCGCGCGCAGTCGGGCTGCTGCAGACGGCTCTCCAGCATGTCGATGATCAGGGCATCGGAGACGAGCTGGCCGGACGTCATGATCGCCTTGGCCTTCTGCCCGAGGTCGCTGTTCGCGGCGACCTCGGTGCGCAGCATGTCGCCGGTGGCGATCTGCATCACGCCGTAGCGCTGCTCCAGACGCTTGGCCTGGGTACCCTTGCCCGCACCGGGCGGGCCGAGAAGGATCAGGTTCACCGGCGCACTCCCCTCGGCTTCTGCTTGCGGATCAGGCCGTCGTACTGGTGGGCGAGCAGGTGGGACTGGATCTGCACCACGGTGTCCATGGTGACGGAGACGATGATCATCAGGCTGGTGCCGCCGAAGGAGAACGGCACGCCGTAGCGGCTGATCAGGATCTCCGGCAGCAGGCAGACCGCGACCAGGTAGAGCGCGCCGATCGTGGTCAGACGGGTCAGCACGGTGTCGAAGTAGCGCGCCGTGTTGCTGCCCGGGCGGATGCCGGGGATGAAGCCGCCGTACTTCTTCAGGTTGTCCGCCGTCTCCTCGGGGTTGAAGACGACGGCGGTGTAGAAGTAGCTGAAGAAGATGATCATGGCCGCGTAGCCGACCATGTAGAGCGGCTGGCCGTGGGCGAAGGCGCTGCCGATGGTGCCGAGCCAGCCGCTCGTGTTGCCGGAGAAGCCGGCGATGGTCGCGGGGATCAGCAGGATCGAGCTGGCGAAGATCGGCGGGATCACGCCGGCGGTGTTGACCTTGAGCGGCATGTGCGTGGAGTCGCCGCCGAACATGCGGCTGCCGACCTGGCGCTTGGGGTACTGCACCACGACGCGGCGCTGGGCGCGCTCCATGAACACGATGAAGGCGATCACGCCGACGGCGATCGCCAGGAACAGCAGGATGAACACGGGCGACAGCGCGCCGGTGCGGCCCAGCTCCAGCAGGTTGCCGAGCGCGTTGGGCAGGTTGGCGACGATGCCGGCGAAGATGATCAGCGACTGGCCGTTGCCGACGCCGCGCGCGGTGATCTGCTCGCCCACCCACATCAGGAACATCGTGCCGCCGACCAGCGTGACCACGCTGGACAGGCGGAAGAACGCGCCGGGGTCGATCACCGCGGGGCCGGAGGCGCCGTGCATGGACTCCAGGCCGACGGAGATGCCGTACGCCTGGAACAGGGCGATCAGCACCGTCAGGTAGCGGGTGTACTGGTTGAGCTTCTTGCGGCCGCTCTCGCCCTCCTTCTTCAGCGTCTCGAGCTGGGGGACGGCGGCGGACATCAGCTGGATCACGATGGACGCGCTGATGTAGGGCATGATGTTGAGCGCGAACACGGTCATGCGGCCCAGCGCTCCGCCGCTGAACATGTCGAACATGCCGAGGATGCCGCCGCTGTGCTGCTGCAGCATCTCGCCCATCACGGCGGCGTCCACGCCGGGGACCGGGATGTAGGTGCCGACGCGGTAGACGATGAGCGCGCCCAGGGTGAACCAGAGGCGCTTCTTCAGCTCGGTGGCCTTGGAGAAGGTGCCGAGGCTCAGGCTGGAGGCGATCTGCTCGGCCGCGGAGGCCATGGTCGTTTCCCCTTGGGCGAAGGCGGGACGAAGTCTCGCAGGAAGGAGGAGGCAAGGCCAGAGGCGCTGCCTCTGGACTCCGCCAAAGGCTCGCCTTTGGAATCCCCT
>CAXSER010000286.1:0-2228 GCA_964236315.1 uncultured Acetobacteraceae bacterium
GGCGGCACGATGTCCCGCCGGCCAGGCTGCCGGGCGCGTGGCATGCCGCGCGCCCCGGCCCGCCGTCAGGCCGCGTCGGCGCGGTGCGGCAGCGTCCAGCCGGGACGGGGGAAGTGGCAGGTGTAGCCGTTGGGGATGCGCTCCAGGTAGTCCTGATGCTCCGGCTCCGCCTGCCAGAAGTCGCCCAGCGGCACGACCTCGGTGACGACCTTGCCCGGCCACAGCCCGGAGGCCTCCACGTCGGCGATGGTGTCGCGCGCCACCGCCTCCTGCTCCGGGCTCGCGTAGAAGATCGCCGAGCGGTAGCCCGGCCCCACGTCGTTGCCCTGCCGGTTGCGCGTCGTCGGGTCGTGGATCTGGAAGAAGAACTCCAGCAGCGCGCGGAAGCTGGTCACCGCCGGATCGAAGGTGATCTCGATCGCCTCGGCATGGCTGCCGTGGTTGCGGTACGTCGCATGGCGGACCTCGCCGCCGGAGTAGCCGACGCGGGTGGACACCACCCCCGGCCGCCTGCGGATCAGGTCCTGCATGCCCCAGAAGCAGCCCCCCGCGAGGGTCGCGCGCTCGGTGCTCATGCCGCCTCTCCCACCTGGGCCAGGAACTCGCCGTAGCCCTGCGCCTCCATGTCGTCGCGGTGCACGAAGCGCAGCGACGCCGAGTTGATGCAGTAGCGCAGCCCGCCCCGCTCGCGCGGCCCGTCGTCGAACACGTGCCCGAGGTGGCTGTCGCCGTCGCGCGAGCGCACCTCGACGCGCACCATGCCGTGCGAGGCGTCGCGCAGCTCGGCCACGTGCGCCGGCACGATCGGCTTCGTGAAGCTCGGCCAGCCGCAGTGCGAGTCGAACTTGTCCGCGCTGGCGAACAGCGGCTCGCCGGAGACGACGTCGACGTAGATCCCCGGCTCGCGGTTGTGCAGCAGCGCGCCGGTGCCGGCCCGCTCCGTGCCGCTCTCCTGGGTGACGCGGAACTGCTCCGGCGTCAGCGCCGCCACGGCCTCGGGCCGCTTCTGGTAGGTTGCCATGATCGATCTCCTTGCCACCTCAAGATGGGGATGCCGCGCCGCCCTGTCGACCGCCCGCACGCGCCGGCCCGGTCGGAAACCGCCATGAACCGCGCGGCGGCCGGCCGCCTCCGCGGGAAGGCAGAAGCCTTCTTTTTCTGAAGAAAAAGAAGCAAAAAGACTTTGCAAATCGGGTTCACGGCCACCCGGCCAGACCTGAGTCCTTATGGGTGAAGTTCTTTGGTTCTTTCTTTCAGGAAGGAACACGCTTGCTTCCTACCCTTGGCGCAACGCCGCAGCGTCGACCAGCACGTCCCACGGCGCCGGCTGCGGGAACACCCCGGCCAGGAACGCCACGAACGCCCTCACGTTCGGGCTGCCCCGCCGGCTGTCCGGCCACAGGGCCGTGATTGACGTGCGGTCCACCGCGAAGCCGCCCATCACCGGCACCAGCGCGCCGCGCGCCACGTGGGGCGCCGCGATGTAGGTCGGCGAGATGCCGATGCCGCCGCCCGCCGCCAGCACGGCCGCCACCGCGTCGCTGACGTCGACCACGATCCCCGCCGGCGGCACGACCTCCACCACGCGGCCCCCGATGCAAAACGGCCAGCGCAGCGCCTGCCCCGAGCTCTGGTAGCGGAAGTTGACGCAGTCGTGCCCGGCCAGCTCGTCCGGATGCCGCGGCACCCCGCGCCGCGCGAGATAGCCCGGCGAGGCGAACGCGCACACCCGCTGCGAGCCCAGCCGGCGCGCGATCAGCCGGGAGTCCTCGACCTCGCCCACGCGGATCGCCACGTCGACGCCTTCCTCCACCAGGTCGACGAACCCGTCGCCCAGCCGCAGGTCGACGCCCAGCCGCGGGTGTCGCGCCCGGAACCCCGGCAGCGCCGGCGCCAGCAGGTGCACGCCGATCGGCAGCGGCGCCACGACCTTCAGCGTGCCCGAAGGCTCCGCGCGCGTGGCCAGCGCCGCCTGCTCGATCGCCTCGACCTCGCCCAGCAGCCGCAGCGCGCGCTCGTGCAGGTCGCGCCCCTCCGGCGTCAGCGTCAGCGAGCGCGTGGTGCGGCTGAACAGGCGCAGCCCGAAGTGCCGCTCCAGCCGCTGCACGCTCTTGCTGACCGCGGACGGCGAGACGGACAGCGAGCGCGCCGCCGCCGTGTAGCTGCCCAGCGAGCCCGCCCGCGCGAACGCCACCAGCCCGGTGAGACGATCCAGCCCGACCTGTTCC
>CAXSER010000286.1:2238-4184 GCA_964236315.1 uncultured Acetobacteraceae bacterium
CATGACTATGCCGATGCACACCCCGCTGCCCAGCCCGCGCGGCACGACCCACCCTGTCCCGGACGGACGCACCAGGCGCCCGGACGGAGTGTTCGCCATGAGCCAGACCCTTTCCCGTGACGCGGGCGCCCCCGCGCCCTCGACGCTCGCCGGCCGCAGCGTCGTGATCCTCGGCGGCACCTCCGGCATCGGCCTGTCCGCCGCGATCCAGGCCACGGCCGCCGGCGCCGAGGTCGTCGTCGTCGGCCTCGACCCCGCGCGCTCCGGACAGGTCGCCCGCGAGCACGGCCTCGCCGGCTGGCGCGCCGCCGACGTGACGCGGAACGGTGCGATCCGCGCCGCCCTGGCCGACATCCCCCGCGTCGACCACCTGGTGCTGCTCGCCGGCAGCTTCGTGGTCGGCAAGGTGCTCGACGCCGACCCCGCCGCCCTGCGCCGCGCCTTCGACGAGCGGATCTGGGCGGCGGTCGACGCCCTGCAGGCCCTCGGCAACCGCCTGACGCGCGGCGGCTCGCTCACCCTGGTCTCCGGCGCCCTGGCCGACCGCCCCACCGCCGGCGGCACGGCGGTGCTCGCAGCCGCGTCGGCGGCCATGGAGGCGCTGGCCCGCGGCCTGGCCCTGGAGCTGGCGCCCACCCGGGTCAACACCCTCTCGCCCGGCACCACCGACACCCCGCTCCTGGCGCGCGCGCTGGGCGCCAATCGCGACGCCTACGTGGCGGGCCTGACGAAAACCCTGCCGCTCGGCCGCCTCGGCACCGCCGACGAGGCGGGGGCAGCCGTGGTGTTCCTGATGGCAAACGGCTTCATGAACGGCGCCACGCTGAACATCGACGGCGGCTCGCGCCTGGTCTGATCCCGCCGCAACTGCGGGCCGCCGTGCCCGGCAGTCGCGCCGCGCACGCCTTGGCTATTCGTTCCGGACAGGGTACGAAAAGCACGGCGACGGCCCGCCGCCTCCGACGACGGGCCGGACCATGCGGCAGGGCACCACACGACAGGGGACACGCACGATGGCATTCGTCACCACCGCCGACGGCACGCGCATCTTCCACAAGGACTGGAGCCCCGGCGCCGGGGGCCACGGCCGGCCCGTCGTGTTCTCCCACGGCTGGCCGCTCAGCGCCGACGCCTGGGACGCCCAGATGCTGTTCATGCTGCACCACGGATTCCGCGTCGTCGCCCACGACCGCCGCGGCCACGGCCGCTCCGACCAGCCCGGCGCGGGCAACGACATGGACACCTACGCCGACGACCTGGCCGCGGTGATGGACACGCTCGACCTGCGCGACGCGATCCTGGTCGGCCACTCCACCGGCGGCGGCGAGGTCGCCCACTATGTCGGCCGCCACGGCAGCGCCCGCGTCGGCAGGGTGGTGCTGGTCGGCGCGGTGCCGCCGGTCATGGTGTCGACGCCGCGCTGGCCGGGCGGGCTCGACCTTTCCGTGTTCGACGGCATCCGCAGGGGCGTGGCCGGCAACCGCTCCGCCTTCTTCCTCGACCTCGCCCTGCCGTTCTTCGGCATGAACCGCCCCGGCGCCACCGTGGACGAGGGCCTGCGCCAGGACTTCTGGCGCCAGGGCATGATGGGCTCGATCGTCGGCCTGCACGCCTGCGTCCGCGAGTTCTCCGAGGTGGACTACACCGCCGACCTGGAGCGCATCGACCGGCCCACGCTGGTGATCCACGGCGACGACGACCGGATCGTGCCGTTCGCCCACGCCGGCCGGCTGAGCGCGCAGGTCGTGCACGGTGCCACGCTCGCGGTCTACGAGGGCGCGCCGCACGGCCTCCCCGCCACCCACCGCGACCGCCTCAACGCCGACCTGCTGGCGTTCGCCCTCGCCTGAGCCGCCGGCCAGGAGCCACGCCCGCCCCGGGAACACCCGCCACGCCCGGCACCGCCCCGGCCCCCACCACCGCGACCGCGACCATCGACGTCATGA
>CAXSER010000287.1:0-4172 GCA_964236315.1 uncultured Acetobacteraceae bacterium
CCCTTCTTGGTCGAGGTGATCCGCTCCTGCAGCGCGCCCATGTCGGTCGCCAGCGTCGGCTGGTAGCCCACCGCCGACGGGATGCGCCCCAGCAGCGCCGAAACCTCGGCGCCGGCCTGCGTGAAGCGGAAGATGTTGTCGACGAAGAACAGCACGTCCTGCCCCTCCTCGTCGCGGAAGTACTCGGCCAGCGTCAGCCCCGACAGCGCGACCCGCGCCCGCGCGCCCGGCGGCTCGTTCATCTGCCCGTAGACGAGCGCCACCTTCGACCCGTCGGTGTTGCCCTCGCCGAGCTTGATCACGCCCGCGTCCATCATCTCGTGATACAGGTCGTTGCCCTCGCGCGTCCGCTCGCCCACGCCCGCGAACACCGACACGCCGCCGGCGCCCAGCGCCACGTTGTTGATCAGCTCCTGGATCAGCACCGTCTTGCCTACGCCCGCGCCGCCGAACAGCCCGACCTTGCCGCCCTTCAGGTAAGGCGCCAGCAGATCGACCACCTTGATCCCGGTGACCAGGATCTCCGAGCTGGTCGCCTGCTCCTCGAAGGTCGGCGCCGAGCGGTGGATCGGCATGCGCTGCGACGACGGCACCGGCCCGCGGTCGTCGATCGGCTCGCCGATCACGTTCATGATCCGCCCGAGTACGCCCGGGCCCACCGGCATCGAGATCGGCGCGCCCGTGTCGAGCACCTCCTGCCCGCGCACCATGCCGTCCGTCGTGTCCATGGCGATGCAGCGCACCGTCCGCTCGCCCAGCTCCTGCGCCACCTCCAGGACCAGCGTGCGCTCGCCCATCTTGGTGGTCAGCGCGTTCTGGATGAACGGCAGCTCTCCCTCGAACTGCACGTCCACCACGGCGCCGGTGATCTGGCTGACGCGGCCGACGTTGTTGCGTGCTCCGGCTTCGGACATGACTCTCGACCCCTCAACTGCGCCGTGGCGCAAGACATCCCGGGAAGAAAGGCCAGAGCTCTGCCCTGGACCCACAAAGGGCCCGGGGCCCTTTGATCCCCCTCACGAAGGAAGGGGCCTCACGATCGTTCTAGACGGCCTCGGCACCGGAGATGATCTCGATCAGCTCCTTGGTGATGTTGGCCTGACGCGTCCGGTTGTAATTCAGCGTCAGCCGGTTGATCATGTCGCCGGCATTGCGCGTCGCGTTGTCCATCGAGCTCATCCGCGCGCCATGCTCGCCCGCCCCGCTCTCCAGCAGCGCACGATAGATCTGCACCGACAGATTCTGCGGCAGCAGCCGACCCAGGATCGTCTCCTCGTCCGGCTCGTACTCGTAGATCGCCTTCGGGCCGCCCGCCACCTCGTCCGCCGGCCGCTCCGGCAGCGGCAACGGGATCAGCCGCATCTCCGTCGGCACCTGCGAGATCACCGACACGAACCGGTTGTACACCAGCGTGCACACGTCGAACTCGCCCGCCGACAGCATCGCCCTGATCCGCTCGCCCAGCTCGCGCGCCTGTGCGAACTCGACCCGCTTGATCCCCGCGTAGCTGACCTCGTGCACGATGTTGGAGGCGAACTCGCGCCGCAGGTAGTCGCGCCCCTTGCGTCCCACCGTCATCAGCTTGACGGTCTTGCCCTCGGCCTCGAGCCTGCGCGCCATCACCCGGGTCATGCGCCCGACCTGCGAGTTGAACGCGCCGGCCAGCCCGCGGTCCGCCGTGATCGCCACCAGCAGGTGCACCTGGTCGCGCCCGGTGCCCGCCAGCATCCTCGGAGCACCGGGTGAACCCGCCACACTGTTCGCCAGCGAGCCCAGCATCCGCTCCATCGCCAGCGCGTACGGCCGCGCCGCCTCCGCCTGGCTCTGCGCGCGCCGCAGCTTGGACGCCGCCACCATCTTCATCGCCGACGTGATCTTGCGCGTGGACTTCACGCTGTTGATCCGCCCGCGCAGGTCCTTAAGACTCGGCACCGCCCCCGTCCCTCAGGCGACGAAGCGCTTGACGAGCCCGTCCAGGAACGAGCCCAGCTTGCCCTCAACGTCCTTCTTGATCTCGCGGTCGTTGCGGATCGACGCGAGAATACCGGTGTCGCCCGAGCGCAGCTCGCTCAGCATCTGCGCCTCGAACTTGCCGATCTGCGGCAGCTCGATCTTGTCCAGATAGCCGCGCGTGCCGGCGAAGATCACCACCACCTGCTCCTCGACCGGAACCGGCTTGAACTGCGGCTGCTTCAGGATCTCCGTCAGCCGGGCGCCGCGCGACAGCAGCTGCTGCGTCGAGGCATCCAGGTCCGACGAGAACTGCGCGAACGCCGCCATCTCCCGATACTGCGCAAGGTCCAGCTTGATCTTGCCCGCGACCTGCTTCATCGCCTTGATCTGCGCCGCAGACCCCACGCGCGACACGCTCAGGCCCACGTTCACCGCCGGCCGGATGCCACGGAAGAACAGCTCCGTCTCCAGGAAGATCTGCCCGTCCGTGATCGAGATCACGTTGGTCGGGATGTACGCCGACACGTCGCCCGCCTGCGTTTCGATCACCGGCATCGCCGTCAGCGACCCCGCCCCGAACGCGTCGCTCATCTTCGCCGCGCGCTCCAGCAGGCGCGAGTGCAGGTAGAACACGTCGCCCGGATACGCCTCGCGACCCGGCGGCCGCCGCAGCAGCAGCGACATCTGGCGATACGCCACCGCCTGCTTCGACAGGTCGTCGTAGAAGATGACCGCGTGCATCGCGTTGTCGCGGAAGTACTCGCCCATCGTGGCGCCGGTGTACGGCGCCAGGAACTGCATCGGCGCTGGGTCGGATGCGGTCGCCGCCACCACGATGGAATACTCCATCGCGCCGTATTCCTCGAGCGTGCGCACGATCTGCGCCACCGTCGAGCGCTTCTGCCCGATCGCGACGTAGATGCAGTAGAGCTTCTTGCTCTCGTCGGTGCCCTGGTTGGCGACCTTCTGGTTGAGAATGGTGTCCAGGATCACCGCGGTCTTGCCGGTCTGCCGGTCGCCGATGATCAGCTCGCGCTGCCCGCGTCCCACCGGGATCAGGCTGTCGATCGACTTGATCCCCGTCTGCATCGGCTCGTGCACGGACTTGCGCGGAATGATCCCCGGCGCCTTCACCTCGACGCGCATCTGCTTGACGTCGACCAGCGGCCCCTTGCCGTCGATCGGCTGCCCCAGCCCGTCGACCACGCGGCCCAGTAGCCCGCGCCCTGCCGGCACCTCCACGATCGAGCCGGTACGGCTGACCGTGTCGCCCTCGCGGATGCCCTTGTCGTCGCCGAAGATCACCACCCCGACGTTGTCGGTCTCGAGGTTCAGCGCCATGCCGCGCAGGCCCACGGACGGGAACTCGACCATCTCGCCGGCCATCACGTTCTGCAGCCCGAACACGCGCGCGATGCCGTCGCCCACGCTGAGCACCTGCCCGGTCTCGGCCACGTTGGCCTCGCTGTCGAAGCTCGCGATCTGCTGCTTCAGGATCTCCGAAATCTCGGCGGGACGGATTTCCATGTCAGGCGGCTCCCCTCATCGCGTACTGCAGGCGCTGCAGCCGGGACTTTATGCTTGAATCATACAGGCGCGCGCCGACACGCACGACGACCCCGCCCAGCAGGCTCTCGTCCACGCGCTCGTCGATGCTCACCCGGCCATACCCTGCCTCGATCAGCCGCGCCCGCAGCTGCTCGCGCTGCACGTCGGACAGGCGGTGCGCCGAGGACACCTGCGCCATCACCACGCCGCGCTTCTCCGCGACCAGGGCGGCAAACGCCACCACGATCGAGCGCAGCTGCGACAGCCGCCGGTTGTTCGCGATCACGCCGACGAAATCCTGCACGGTCTTGCCGAAGCCCTGCTCCGCCAGCACCGCCGTCACCGCGACCCGCGCCTGCTGGACGTCGACCAGCGGGCTCTCCAGCAGGCGGCGCAGCGGCTGGCTCTCGTCGATCAGCCGCCCGAGCGCCTCCATCTGGTCCACCGCCTCGTCGAGCGACTTGCGCTCGTCGGCGAAACCGTAGAGGGCCGCCGCATAACGGTCGGCAAGGCCGCCGCCGCGGGACAGGGTCGTGACGTCTGCGGCCAAGGGAAGATTCCGTCGCTTTTCGATGGGCGGCACCTGTGCCGATCGCGCGGCTCCTACCATGGAGGTGCAGGCCACGCAACGCCCGCACGGGCGCGTGAGGGGCCGGGAAGGCAGGCAAGGT
>CAXSER010000288.1:0-4151 GCA_964236315.1 uncultured Acetobacteraceae bacterium
CGGGCCGTCCCACCCCGGGCCGAACAACCCGCCTCCGGTCCGCCGCCGTCCGCGCCGCCCGCCCCGACACCGTCCGCCATGATCGCCCACGCCAGCCCAGAGCCCCGCAGCCCCGGGCCCCGCAGCCCTGAGCCTCGCAGCCCCGAGTTCCGCAGCCCCGAGTTCCGCCGCGTCGACCCGCTCGCCCCGCGCGCCGCCGACCGCCCGGACTCCTACCTGTATTGCGTGCTCACCCGCGACGCCGCCGACGCCGTGCTGCGCGACGGCCTGCCCGACGAGAACCCGCCCGCCCTGGTCGAGCGCGGCGCCGTCCCCCGCCACCTCGCCGCCGCCGCCGCCGACCTCGGCTGGAGCGACGAGCAGCCCGGCGCGCTCGTCGTGCTCCGCGTCCGCCGCACGGAGATCGCCCCCGCCGACGCCCCGCCCCGCCTGCGCCGCACCGCCTGACTCCGCCACCGGCCGGCCCGACGCCCCGCCGGGAACCACGGCGGCCGCTCCCACGGCGGCCGCTCCCATGGCGGCGGCCGTGGCGCGCACGACGCGGATCCGCGCCGCATGCCCCCTCCGTCCGCCGGCGGTCAGTTCGCGCGCGGATCAGTCCCGCGCGCGGATCAGCCCCGGGCGCGATCAGCCCCGGGCGCGATCAGCCCCGGGCGCGATCAGCCCCAGGCGACGGACGCCAGCGAGGCGACCGCGTCGATGCGGGCGCCGAGCGGCGCGAAGCTCCGCTCGGCCAGCCTCACCGACGTCTCCGCGAGCCTGGCGGCATCCTCCGTCGCTGTGTCCATCATGCCGCGCACGGTGTCCGCGTGCAGCGCGACCGCATCCTCGCGCGACCGCACCGCGGCCATCGAGGCGAGCAGGCCGAGGTTCCGCCCGAGCGCCGCCCGGCCGATCGACGCCATCTCGTGCGACAGCGCATGGCAGCCCGCGAACCAGATCCGCCCCGACTCCAGGACGGCCGCGGCGTTCGCCTGGCCGAAGGCCGCGAGTCGCTCCCCGCCCGCCACCGCGCGTCCGATCCCGAACCCGCCCGGGCCCTGCATGGCGGCCGGCTGCCCGGGTCCCGCGACGGCGGGCGGGCGGGCGGGCGTCCCGCGCCCCGCCCGCGGGCGTCGCGGCGGCAGTCCGGGCCGGGGCGTGCCGGGCGGCCTTCGTGCCCGTCGCCGGCTCGGCCCTGGGAATGATGACGTTCATGTCGCGGTCTCCTTCCGGACACCCGCGCCGCGGAAGTACGGCCCGGGTCCGGGCTGGCCTTCCGCCGGCGGCGTCCACTGCCGGAACGACTCGGCCTCGCTGACCTGCCTCAGGAACCCGACAAGAAGGGCGAAGGACCCGCTCACGATCTTGTAGGAGTCCTGCCTCTCGAACGACATGTTCTCCCCATGCCCCAGGTCCCGGCCCAGGTCGCGCAGGGCCATCTGCTCGCGGATCAAGGCCTCGAGCGTCGGGCCACGGTTCGTTCGACTTGCCGCATGAGACATATGCGCACCCTGACTGAGACCCTGCACGAGGCGGGGAAGGACATCGGCCGCACCCGGCCCCGGCAACCCGGTCCCGCGAGCCTGCCGCCGGTCACGCCATGCGGCTCCGGCCGTGCCCGGCGGCCGCCTCGCAACAGCCATGGACCCGGGCCGTCCAGTCCCGCATCGCCGCCGGCCCGCGTTCGCGACACCGCCCGCCTGGAGCGTCCACGGCCGGGCTCGCGACCGCCCCCCCGACCGGCCGATGGTCCGGCTGGCCGGGATCGTCGATCATCCCCGGATTGGCCCGGCGGATCTGGCCCGCGCGAAGCAGGCCGCCCAGCCCGGGGACCGAACCCCTGGACCACGCCTCCACGAACGCCTGGTCGTCGACCGGAACCGTCTCGCAGGGCTGGCCGCCACGGGTCGCCGACCCTGCCGGATACCGGCCGCCTCGTCCGGCACTTCCAGGAACTGCCATGCGCATCCTCCTGTCGCGAGACCTGGCCATCACCCCTGGCGCCACATCCGAACCGGGTGATTGCGACAGCGATGCAACCTGCGGCCATCCCCGCCCGGCCGACACCCTCGGAAACTACCTAGAACCCGCCGCTCCCCCTGCCTCCCTGCCGCCGCAGGCCGGCAGCACAGACCCGCGCCCGCGTGCGCCCCCGCTCGCACTCCGCCCCGGCCCGCCGTGCCGGCGTGCGCCTGGACTCCCCTCCGCCCGGGTGTACACGACGCCCACGAACGACGCCCCGCCGCAGCCTTCGCACGCACGGCCCGCGCCGCCCCCGGGCCCACGGACCGGACCCGCCAGCCCCGCCCCGGCAACCCCGCACCGCGCCCGGCCCCACTCTCCAGGATCCCGCCATGCCCCTGACCGACCGCGGCGACGGCACCCGCCTCGCCTCCGAGCACCTCCCCGGCCGCACCCCCACCGTCGTCTTCCTTCCCGGCTTCCGCTCCGCCATGGACGGCGGGAAGGCCCTCGCCCTCGCCGCCTGGTGCGCCGCCGCCGGCCAGGCCATGCTGCGCCTCGACTACTCGGGCCACGGCCGCAGCGACGGCCGCTTCGCCGAGGGCACCATCGGCCGCTGGACCGCCGACGCCCTCTTCCTGCTCGACCGCACGCAGGGCCCCGTCGTCCTCGTCGGCTCCTCCATGGGCGGCTGGATCGCGCTCCTCCTCGCACTCGCCCGCCCCGACCGCGTCGCCGCCCTGGTCGGCGTCGCCGCCGCCCCCGACTTCACCGAGCGCCTGATGTGGGACGCCATGGCCCCCCACGAGCAGGCCGCCCTGCGCCGCCTCGGCACCATCGAGATCCCCACCCCGTACGGCGCCCCCTTCCCCCTGGCCTGGCGCCTGATCGAGGAGGCCCGCGCCCACCTCCTGCTCGACGCCCCCGTCGCGCTGCGCTGCCCCGTCCGCCTGCTGCACGGCCAGGCCGACGCCGAGGTCCCCTGGGAGACCGCCCCCCGCCTCGCCGCCCGCCTTGCGTCCAGCGACGTCCGCACCATCCTGGTCAAGGACGCCACCCACCGCTTCTCCCGCCCGCAGGACCTCGCCCTCCTCCGCCAGGTCGTTGCGGAAACGGTCTGATGTTTCACGTGAAACATTCCGCGCAGAAGCAGGCAAGGCCGGGCTCCCCCTCCGCTGCCATTCCAACGATCCAGGCGGATCGTCGGAACCTCTGGCAGCTGCGCCCGGACCCGCCAGGGGCGAGCCGCCCCTGGACCGGCGCCTTCTAAGCAAGGCCAGTCCAGGGCGGCTCGCCCTGGCGGAGTTTGAGGCCCATGCTTGAAGGCGGGGCCTCAACCTTCCTGCCGCAGCGTCGCCGCCAGCCCCTCCCGGTAGCTCGGGTACGCCCACCGCATCCCCAGCGCCCGCTGCGTCGCCTCCGCCGAGACCCTGCGGTCCTCCGCCCAGAACGACATCGCCATCCGGCTCATCCCCGCCATCGCCACCTCGAACGCCACCACCGGCGGCGGCGCCACCCCCAGCAGCCGCGCCGCCTCCGCCAGCACGACGCTGCTCTCCGCCGGCACGTCGTCGGAGAGGTTGAGCACCCGCGGCCGCGCGACCCCCTCCTGCACCATCGCCGCCATCACCGCGGCCGCGATGTCGTCGCGGTGGATGCGCCCGAACACGTGCCCGGGCTTGCGCACCGCCCGCGCCTTGCCCGCCCGCAGCTCGGCGAACGGCGAGCGCCCCGGCCCGTAGATCCCCGCCAGCCGGAACAGGTCGAGCCTGTCGCCCGCCAGCGCCCGCCAGTCCGCCTCCGCCGCCACCCGCCGCAGCGAGCGCGCCGAGCCCGGCCTGACCTCGGTGCGCTCGTCCACCCAGCCGCCGCCGCGGTTGCCGTACACCCCCGTCGTCGACAGGTACCCCACCCAGCGCGGCCCCCCGCCGGCCGCCAGCGCCGCCGCCATCGCCGCGCCGTGCCGCGCCAACACCGGGTCGCCCGGCACCCCCGCCTCGGACTCCGTCGGCGCCGCCGTGGCCAGCACGTGCGTCGCCTCCGCCAGCACCGCGCCCGCGTCCTCGAACGCGACCGTGGCCACCCCGTCCACCTGCGGCGCCGCGGCCGACGCCCGGTGCGTGCCGGTCACCCGCCACCCCGCCGCGGCCGCGCGGCGCGCGACCTCCAGCCCGCAGTAGCCCAGCCCGAAGACGATCAGATGCGGC
>CAXSER010000289.1:0-4149 GCA_964236315.1 uncultured Acetobacteraceae bacterium
GGAGGACGGCGCCGCACGCGACCATCTCGCCGGCTGGATGCGCGGGCACGGGCTGTCGGTGACTGTGGACGCGATGGGCAACATGTTCGGGCTGCTCGACTGGGCGGGGCCGGACGCGCCGGTCGTGATGAGCGGCTCGCACCTGGACAGCCAGCCGCGGGGCGGCCGCTTCGACGGCGCATACGGCGTGCTTGCGGCCTGCGAGGCGCTTCTCGCGGTGCGCGACCGGGCGGCGGCGAGGGGTGTGGCGCCCCGCTGCAACCTGGCCGTGGTGAACTGGACCAATGAGGAAGGCGCACGCTTCCAGCCCAGCCTGCTCGGAAGCGCCGTGTATGCCGGGCTCATGGGGCTAGAGGACGCGCAGGGCCGCAGGGACGGTGACGGGGTGGGCGTGGGCGAGGCGCTGTCGGCAATCGGCTACGCGGGCGAGGGCGCGTTCCCGTTGCCGCAGGCCTATGTGGAGCTGCACGTCGAGTGCGGCTCGGTGCTGGAGCTTGCGAAGGGGCGGCTGGCCGCGATCACCCGGCACTGGGGGGCGGTCAAGTACCGGCTCGGCTTCGTGGGGACGCAGACGCACACTGGCCCGACGCCGATGGCCGAGCGCCACGACGCGCTGCTGGGGGCCGCGTATCTCATCGCGGCGATCGGCGCACTGCCGGGTCGGTGCGAGGGGGTGCTGCACACCTCGGTGGGGCGGCTCGAGGTGAGGCCGAACTCGCCCAACGTGGTACCAGGCGAGGCGGTGCTTTTCCTGGAGCTGCGCTCGCCCGACCAGGGGATGCTCGACTGGGCGGAGGCGGAGATGCTGGCGCAGGCGGAGCTCGCTTGCGCGGCGGCGCGGGTGCGCCACGACGTGAGGGCCGTCGACCGCCGGCCGGTGGGGTTCTTCGATGCGGGGCTGGTGGCGCTGGCGGAAGCGGCGGCGGCGGACGTGGGCACGGCAATGGGGCGGATCGACACCATCGCCGCCCATGACGCGATCAGCATGATCGCGGTATGCCCGTCGGTGGTGGTCGTGGTGCCCAGCGTGGGCGGCGTGTGTCATCACCCGTCGGAGCTGACGCGCGACGAGGACCTGGAGCTGGGCGCGGAGGTGCTGGCGCGCATGCTGTGGCGGCTGTGCCTGTACGGGGTCGCGGCGGGAGGCGCTGCGTGAGCGCGGATGTCGCGGCGGTGCTCGCGGACTCGCCCTGGGCCGGGCGGGCGGGGCTGCGCTGGCGGCCCGGCGTGGCGCCGGTGGCCTCGCCGATGTGGCAGGCAGTGGAGTGGGCGAACTGGGTCATCTCGGCGGGGGACGCGCCTGACGCGTTGTTCCTCAAGGTGGCGCATCCGGACATGGCGGGCTTCCTGGATGTCGCGGCGGCCCATGCGGGGGCGTGCGCGGGGGCGCTGGCCGGGGTCGCTCCGCCGGTGGAATGGTTCCTGCCGGAGCACGGGGCGATCGGGTTCGCCCACCGGGGGGCGCCGTGGCGCGGGGCACGGCTGGACGACCTGCGCCGCGACGAGGCTCTCCAGGCGGCGATCGCGGCCAAGGCGGCGGTGCAGCGCGGCCCGGCACTGGCGCGCGTGTGGGACGTGTTTGCCCGCGTGCGCGAGTACGCGGCCCGCGCGCGCACGGCCGGGGTCGTGCTGCCGTCCGACATGGACGCGCTGCTGGCGTCGGTGGGCGGGATCGAGGCGGCGCTGGAGGCGGCCGGGCGCGACGTGGCGCCGTGCCACAACGATGGGCAGGCATCCAACGTCCTGCTGGGGCCGGGCGGGGCGGTTCTGCTGGTCGACTTCGACTGCGCCGGGCAGGCGGACCCGCACTACGACCTGGCGGTGCTGTTGAACGAGGCGCACGACACCGAGGTGGGCTGGCAGGCCGGCGTCGAGATGGCGGAAGGCCGCAGCGATGCGCGGGTGCTGGACCGCTGCAGAGCCTATGCGGTGGCGGACGACCTGATGTGGGGGCTGCAGGGGCTGGTCCTGTCGGCGACCTCGTCGCGCCGGGAGCTGGAGTTCCTGAAGTACGGCGAGTGGCGGCTGCTGCGCTGTAGGATGGCGCTGCGCGAGCCGGGCTTCGCCGCGCGACTGCACCGGCTCTGAGGCGGGAGGGGCGCATGGAGCGCATGCTGGGCGAGGCCGCGAGCGAGGCGGAGCGCGACCTGGAGGATGCGGTGCGGCGCGTGCCGGGCTGGCAGGGCCGGACGCTGCGCTACGTCCCGGTGAGCGGGGGGATCAGCAACGCCAACTGGCGGGTGTCGGTCGAAGGCTTGGCCGGGCGCTTCTTCGTCAAGATCCCGGGCAAGGGCACGGAGATGTTCATCGACCGCGCGGCCGCGATGGACGCGAGCCGCAAGGCGGCAGCGCTCGGCCTCGGACCGCGCGTGTACGAGGACTTGGCGTCCGACGGCATCGAGATCAGCGACTTTATCGAGGGCAGGCGGTCATGCACGCATGCCGATTTCCGCGACCTCGGGCGGTGCCGCACCGCGCTCGACGTCTATCGACGGCTGCACGGCGGCGCGAAGCTGGGGCTGACCAAGACCGTGTTCGACATGATCGACGAGCATGTGGAGCAGGTGCGCGCGCTGGGCGGCTGGGTACCTGCGGACCATGCCGAGCTCGACGTGCAGTACCGCCGCGCCCGCGCTGCCCTCGAGGCGTCGGGGCTGGATCTTGTGCCATGCTTCAACGACCCTATGGCGGGCAACTTCATGCTCGACGACGCGGACGGCAGCATCATGCTGATCGACTACGAGTATGCGTCGAACAACGACCGCTGCTACGACCTGGGCATCTGGTTCGGCGAGATGTTCTTCGACGAGGCCACTGAGCTGGCGTTGATCGAGCACTACTTCGGCAAGGTGAAGCCGGCCATTGTTGCAAGGGTGATGCTGCACAGGATGCTGGCCGACCTGAAGTGGGCGACCTGGTCGATGGTCCAGCAGAAGGTGTCGGCGCTGGACTTCGACTTCTTCAAGTACGGTGTCTGGAAGCACATGCGCGCCCGCGCCCTGCTGCGCGACCCGCGCTGGGAAGGCTGGCTGCGGACCGTCTGACGGAGGAAGTCAGGAAGGCATTCTTTTTCTAAAGAAAAAGAAGCAAAAAGACTCTGCACGTTGGGGTCTGTGCGGCACGGCTGGCACGGGTCTCGATGGGCAAAGTTCTTTGGTTCTTTCTTCTAAAAAATAACTGCTTCCTGCCTTCAGACCAGCCGCGCCAGAAGCTGATCGTGCAGGGCACGCGAGCCGGCGGCGACCACGCGGCCGGCGGACTCCAGGGTGAGCGGACAGCCGGTCCAGTCGGTGACAACGCCGCCGGCCGCCTCGATCACCGGCACCGCGGCCATGATGTCGTAGGGGTACAGGCCGGCCTCGACCACCGCGTCGATCAGGCCGGACGCCAGCAGGCCGTAGCTGTAGCAGTCCCCACCGAAGCGGCGCAGCGCGGCGTCGAGGCTCAGCGCGTCGAACAGCGCCCACTCGTCGGGGGCGAAGGCATCGGGCGAGGTCGTGTAGACGATCGCCTCGCCTAGGGCGGCGCAGGGGCGGGTGCGGCAGGGCGTGCCGTTGTGCCGCGCGGGTTCGCCGGGGGATGCTGTCCAGCGTTCGCCCAGCGCGGGCATGTCAATCACGCCAACCTGCGCCACTTCGTCGACGCAGAAGGCGATCAGTGTGCCGAAGGTCGGCATGCCGGAGATGAAGCTCTTGGTGCCGTCGATCGGGTCGATGACCCAGGTGTGGCGCGCGGGAGCCGCAGAGCGGCCCTGCTCCTCACCGAAGATAGCGTGGCCGGGGAAGCGCGCCTCGATCTGCGCGCGCATTACGGATTCGATCGCCTGGTCGGCGACCGTGACCGGGGAGGCGTCGGCCTTGGTCTCCACACGCAAGGCGGTGCGGAAGTGGCGCAGCGCCAAGGGGCGCGCGGCGTCGGCGAGCGCGGCGGCAAATTGGGCGATGTCCTCGCTCATCGGGTGGGCATCCTAGGCAGGAGGAAGGAAGGCCAGGGCGACCGCCCTGGACCGGCGTTTCTGTTCTTTTCATTTGCCCCAGTCCAGAGGCGGTTCACCCTTGGCGGGCCCGGCCTTGCCTGCTTCGCTGTCACTCCCCGCCCGACCCCGGCGGGAACACGGCGCGGCAGATGCGGGCGTGCACGCCCTGGCGG
>CAXSER010000290.1:0-4140 GCA_964236315.1 uncultured Acetobacteraceae bacterium
CACCCCCTGCGCCGCAGCCCCCGCCGGCGCCGCACCGGCCGGCGCCGTGCCCGAAGGTGCGCCCGACAGCGCCGCCCGCCAGCGCGCCGCCTCGCGCGCCACGTTGCCCGGCGCGGTGCCCCCCTGGCTGGTGCGCGACGCGATCGACGCCTCCACCGTGAGCACGCCGAACACCGCCTCGGTGATCCCCGCCTCCACCGCCTGCATCTCGGCCAGGCTCAGCCCGGACAGGTCCACGCCGCGCGCCTCGGCCGCCGCCACCAGCCGCCCGGTGACGTGGTGCGCGGTGCGGAACGGCAGCCGCAGCACCCGCACCAGCCAGTCCGCGAGGTCCGTCGCCGTGGAGAACCCCGACCCCGCCATCGCCCGCATCCGCGCCACGTCCGGCGTCAGGTCGCGCACCATCCCCGCGATCGCCGCCAGCGCCAGCGCCAGCGCGTCGGCGGCGTCGAACACGCCCTCCTTGTCCTCCTGCGTGTCCTTGGCGTAGGCGAGCGGCAGCCCCTTCATCACCGTGAGCAGCCCCACCAGGCTCCCCACGATCCGCCCGGTCTTCGCCCGCGCCAGCTCGGCCGCGTCCGGGTTGCGCTTCTGCGGCATGATCGACGAGCCGGTGGTGAACGCGTCGGAGAGACGCACGAAGCCGAACGCCGGGGAGCACCACATCACGATCTCCTCGGCGAGCCGCGACAGGTGCACCGCGCAGATCGACGCCGCCGCCAGGAACTCCAGCGCGAAGTCGCGGTCCGACACCGCGTCCAGCGAGTTCGCCGTCGGCCGGTCGAAGCCCAGCGCCGCCGCCGTCATCGCGCGGTCGATCGGGAACGACGTCCCCGCCAGCGCCGCCGAGCCCAGCGGGCACTCGTTCAGCCGCCGCCGCGCGTCCGCGAACCGCCCCCGGTCGCGCGCCAGCATCTCCACGTACGCCAGCAGGTGGTGCCCGAACGTCACCGGCTGCGCGGTCTGCAGGTGGGTGAACCCCGGCATCGGGTCCGCCGCGTGCTCCGCCGCCCGCGTGGCCAGCGCGTCCATCGCGTCCGCGAGCTGCGCGTCCAGCCCGTCGATGGCGTCGCGCACCCACAGCCGGAAGTCCGTCGCCACCTGGTCGTTGCGGCTGCGCGCCGTGTGCAGGCGCCTGCCCGCATCCCCGACCCGCTCGGAGAGCCGCGCCTCGATGTTCATGTGCACGTCCTCGAGTGCCGACTGCCAGTCGAAGCCCCCCGCCTCGATCTCCGCCCCGATCGCGCCCAGCCCGTCCCTGATCGCCGCCTCGTCGTCCGCGCCGATGATGCCGACGCGCGCCAGCATCGCCGCGTGCGCCAGCGAGCCGCGGATGTCCTGGCGCCACAGCGCCCGGTCGAACCCCACCGAGGCGTTGATCTCCTGCATGATCGCCGACGGCCCGCCGGCGAAGCGCCCGCCCCACTGCACGTTGGCGCCCGCCGCTTCCTGAACACCCGCTCCCTGGACACCCGCCCCCTGGACATCCGCCGGAGCCTGCCGACTTCCCTGGCCTGCACGCCCGCCTTCTGGCATTGCACACGGGTCCGCGGCCGGGGCAGGGCGGGCGGGCGCAGGGTCGCGCGTGGGTGCGCCCGCGGCGCGGTCGGCATCAGTTGGGGACATACGCACCATGGCTCGGATCATGCGCCGCACCGTCTTGGCGGCCGGCGGGACGGTACTCGGCGCGCTCGCCGGGCGCAAACTGGCGCAGCTCCGCGTCTCGCCCGCCGCCGCCCAGTCGCGGATCTCCGGCGTCGGCGGCGACGCCGACGCCCCCGGCCTGGGCGGCATGGCGGCCATGGCGCGCATGGACCCGCCCGCCCCGCTGCCCCCGTTCGGCTTCGCCACCGCCGACGGCAGGCTCCTGCACGTCGCCGACTACACCGGCGCCAACGGTCGCGGCATCGTCCTGAACTTCTGGGCGACCTGGTGCGCCCCCTGCGTCGCCGAGATGCCCTCGCTCGCCCTGCTGGCCCGCGCCCTGGAGGCCGACCACATCGCCGTGCTCCCGGTCTCGGCCGACCGCGGCGGCGCCGGCGTGGTCGCGCCGTTCTTCAGCAACCACGGCATCGAGGGCCTGCCGATCCTCCTCGACCCCGGCAGCGAGGCGGTCCACGCCCTGCGCCTCGGCGGCCTGCCGACGACGGTCCTCGTCGGGCCGGACGGGCTGGAGCGCGCCAGGCTGGAGGGCTCGGCGGACTGGGGCAGCCCGGAGGCCGCCAAGCTCGTGCGGGGCATCCTGGCGTAGGAAGGCCAGGGGCCCTGCCCCTGGACCCCGCCAAAGGCTGCGCCCTTGGAACACATCCCTTAAGGAGGCCGGTCCAGGGGCGGCTCGCCCCTGGCGGGTTTGGGCAGAGCCCAACCTTGCTTCCCTGCCCGCGCCCGCCCCAAAAGCGTCCTGCCGCGCGGGACGCCGCCACGGAAAAGGCCGCGAAATGTCCCGCGCCGCAGGACGCTTTCGTCACGGTCCGCGTGACGTGTCCGTCATGCGCCGCAGGACGCCGGGGGCCGTGTCGCTACAGCCGTGGCGCCTGGACCATGGCCATCAGCTCCTGCCGGGTGGAGCGGTTCTCCCGGAAGATGCCGAGCATGCGGCTGGTGACCATGCTGACCCCGGTCTTGTGCACGCCGCGGCAGCTCATGCACTCGTGGACCGCCTCGATGATGACGGCGGTGCCGTGCGGGCGCAGCACGGCCTGGATGGTGTCGGCGATCTGGGCGGTGAGCTTCTCCTGGATCTGCAGCCTGTGGGCGTAGGCGTCGACCACGCGCGCCAGCTTGCTGATGCCGACGACGCGGCGGTCGGGCAGGTAGGCGACGTGGGCGCGTCCGACGATGGGCACCATGTGGTGCTCGCAGTGGCTCTCCAGGCGGATGTCGCGCAGCAGCACGATCTCGTCGTAGCCCTCGACCTCGGCGAAGGTGCGCTCCAGCATCGCGACCGGGTCCTGGCCGTAGCCCTGGTAGAACTCCTCGTAGGAGCGCGCGACGCGGGCCGGCGTGTCGAGCAGCCCCTCGCGCTCCGGGTCGTCGCCGGCCCAGCGGATCAGGGTGCGCACGGCGGCCTCGGCCTCCTCTCGGGTCGGGCGGGCGGGATCTTCGGTCACGGCAGTCGTCCTCCGGTCGGCAGGCGGGCGATCCGGGCGTGGACGGCCGCAGGCGTGGGCGCGCACGGCCGGGGCATATGCCCGTGGCACTCTGGCGCGGCCGCCGTGCAAGGGGCGGGATATGCAAGACCGCCTGCGCCAGTTCAAGGCGCCAGCCCACGCCGCCGCCGGACGAGGCCCGTCCCGGCGCGAGGCCTCGCGGCCGCCGTCGGCGCCTGTCATGGACCGGCCAGCCCCGGCTTCACGCGCCTCGACAGGCACGAAGCATGTTCTTTCTTGAAAGAAAGAACCAAAGAACTTTGCCCATAAGAAACAGGAACCAGCCAAGGGCTCTGTGATCTTTCGTGCAAAGTCTTTTTGCTTCTTTTTCTTCAGAAAAAGAAGATTCTTGCCTTTTCCCGAACGCGCCACGCCGCTGCCGGCTCCAGGACGGCCTCTACTGGATGCGCATGCCGTGCAGGTCGCGCCCGTTCTGGTCCAGCACCAGCGAGACCGCGCGCCCGTGCGAGTCGAAGGCGAAGTCCAGCCGCGCGTTGACCTGCTTGAAGAAGAACCGTCCGTCGCCGCCGTAGAAGATCTCCAGCGGCCGCTGCCCCGTGGTCTGCACGAACAGCCGGTCGCCGAGCCTGGCCACGTCGAGCATGAACACCGGCGCCACCGAGTACAGCCCGACGTAGGCGTCGAGCCGCGCCGGGTCGATCGGCGCCTGGCGCGGCAGGGCGGCGAGCGGGGCCTGCGGGTCGATCAGGTGCAGCCCGATGTCGTCCAGCCCTGGCGGCACCTGGGCGTTGCCCAGCACCAGCGCGCACCGCCCGGAGCGCGGCGACCACCCGGCGTACGACGAGAACCCCCCGGTGCCGCCGTTCTTCCACACCACCTCGCCGCCGAGCCGGTGCGTGACCAGCCAGCCCAGCGCCGCGTCGGTCGAGGGCGCCTCGCCGCGCCGCCGCGTCTGCAGCAGGGCGTCGAACGCCGGCGCCAGCGGGTTGGCGCCGCGCCCGCTCGCCGCCTGCAGGAACGCGAGCAGGTC
>CAXSER010000291.1:0-4116 GCA_964236315.1 uncultured Acetobacteraceae bacterium
GGGGCCTCCTCCGCCGGACGCCGCGGCGCCCGCAGCGCCCGGGGAGGGGAACGATGATGAACACCGCCGTCCGCGCTGTCGCGGCGCTTGCCCTCTCGCTCGCGGCCACGCCCGCGCTGGCCAGGGTCGCCCGCTTCGAGGTCACCGCGCGCCAGCCGTACGGGTCGTTCCGCGCGGGCGGGTACGTGCGGCTGGACGCCCGCGTGGTCGGCGAGCTGGCCCCGGGCGACGGCGCCATCCCAGACCTCGACCGGCCCGCGCGCAACGCCGCCGGCCTGGTCGAGTACGCGACCCGCGTCATCCTGTTCGTGCCGGCCGACGCGGCGGCGGGCAACGGCGCGCTGCTGGTCGACGTGCCGAACCGGGGCAAGCCGTACGCCAACGCCTTGTACAATAGCCCGCGCGGCCTGCCGTCGCAGTCCGGCGACCTCTCGCCCGGCACGGGGTGGCTGGAGGACCAGGGCTACGCCGTCGCCGAGGTGCAGTGGGAGCTGGGCCAGGGCGCCGAGCTGCCCTCCTTCGTCGACGCGGACGGCCGCAGGCGTTTCGTGGAGGGCGCGGGCTTCGCCATCGTGCGCGACGTCGCCGACTTCCTCGCGCACCGCGCCGCCGACGCCGCGGGCACGGCGAACCCGCTCGCCGGCCGGGTCGGCCGCACCCTCGCCAGCGGCAAGTCGCAGGACGGGCGGTTCCTCAAGACCTTCCTGCTCGACGGCTTCAACCAGGCCGACGGCCGGCGCGTGTTCGACGGCATGCACGTGTTCGTCTCCGCCGCCGGGCTGCTGCCGATCCTGCGTTCCGGCACCGGGCCGGTCTCCAGCGCCGACGGCACGCCCGGCTTCGCCGACCCGGAGTTCCCCGGCGTCAACGACGGGCCGCTGACGATCGGCGAGATCGTGGCCAGGGTCGAGGCGCGCGGCGAGGTCCCGCCCAGGATGATGCTGCTCAACTCGACCCTGGACTACCTGTCGCTGCGCGCCTCGCTCGGCCGCACCGGCGCGTCCGGCACCGCCGACCTGCCGCTGCCCCCAGACGTGCGCATGTACGACGTGGCCGGCGCCTCCCACGTCACCGTGCGCAGGGCCGACGACTGCACCCTGCCGCCCAACCGTCTCGACTGGGCGCCGGTGGCGCGCGCCACCCTGCAGCGGCTCGACCGCTGGGTCGCCGACAACGCCGCCCCGCCCGACACGCGCCTCATGCCGCTGCAGCCCGCCCCCGGCGACGCCACCGTGCTGCAGGCGCCCAAGGCCCTGCCCGACGCCGTCGTGCAGGTGCCGCGCCGCGACGCCGACGGCAACCCGCTCGGCGGCGTGCGCCTGCCGGACATGGCGGTGCCGCTGGGCGTGCTCGCCGCGCAGAACCGCCCGGCGAGCTTCACCTGCTCCCTGGTCGGCGCCTTCCTGCCCTTCGCCGCGACCCGGCCCTCGCTGGCCGAGCGCTACACCGACCAGGCCGGCTACGTGGACCGCATCCGCGTCGCCGCCCGCGAGGCGGTCGCGCAGGGCTTCCTGCTGCCAGAGGACGCGGCAATCATCGTCGACGACGCCGCCGCGACGCCGATCCTCGGGCCGCCGGCCCCCGTCGCGGCGCCGCGCTAGGGAGCGGCTGGCGGCGGCAAGGCAGGAGTCTTCTTTTTCTGGAGAAAAAGAAGCAAAAAGACTTTCCAAATTGGGTCACGGGCCGCCGGGCGGCTCCGGATTCTTGTGGGAAAAGTTCTTTGGTTCTTTCTTTCAAGAAAGAACACGCTTGCTGTTCTTCGCGGCGCACCGCACCGCAGATGGCAGGCCCGTGGCCGCTCCGGCCGTCGATTGCGCGGCGGGCGCGTCGCGGCGAGACTTGGCGTCGCGACACCGAACACTCCGAGGGCCCCATGGCGTTGAGCACTCCCGTCCCCACCGCCGACGAGGCGCCCTACACCTCGGTGATCGGGCTGCTCGCGACCTTCTCCGACGGCTCGCAGCTGCAGTTCTCCGGCGCGCTGGTCTCGCCGACCGAGGTGCTGACCGCGGCGCACGGCGTGTGGCAGGAGGGGATCGGCGCCGCGATTTCCGTGGTCGCGGTGGCGGAGGGGCTGCCGGAGGCCGACGCCCTGGCCGGCGACGAGGCGGTGTTCCAGAGCGGCGTCTATGCCGAGGACTTCCACTACAACGCCATCGACGACTCCGGCGACCTGCTCAGCGCCGCCGCCACGCAGCAGGACTACGCCCTGGTGCACTTCGGCACCCCGCTGCTGGGGGCGGCGGCGTTCCGGCTCGCGCAGGGGACGCTGTCGGGTGCCACCGCGATCCGCATCGCGGGCTTCCCCGACGGCGGCCCGGAGGTGAGTGCGACCGGCACAGTGGCGCCGGCGTTCGGCCTCTCCGCGCTGACCGGCGACGTGGCGCTCGACGACGGCAGCAGCGGCGGGCCGATCTGGACCGCGGGCGCCGGCGGGCCGACCATCGTGGGCACGGTGTCCACCGGCGGCGACGCGGCCGCGGTGACCCCGTCCAGCGTCGCGCAGATCACCGGCTGGGAGGCGCTCGATGCCTCCGGCGTGGTCAACGACACGGTGACCTCGGCCGTGGGCGGGCAGCTGCTGACGCTGACCGGCGACCAGGGCGTGCTGACCAGCCTCGGCCGCGACACCATCCAGGCCGACGCCGGGACCGGGGTGGTGTACGCGGCCGGCGCCTCGGTGTCGGTGCTCGGCGGCAGCGGCGGCCTGGTGGTGGTGTGCGGCGCGGGGTCGGACACGGTGCGGCCGGGCACCGGGTCCAGCACGCTGTTCGGCGGCAGCGGCGGCGGCATCCTCGACGCCGGGCGCGGCGGCGGCTCCGACGTGATCGCGGGCAGCGGCGCCTCGACCCTGGTGGGCGGCGGGGCGGGGGACGTGCTGTTCTGCGCGCCCACGGCGCCCACCGCCGCGACGGCGGGCGCGGGGGCGGAGGTGATCGTCGGCGGCGGCGGGCCGGAGACACTGGCCGGCGGGTCGGGCAGCACCGTGGTGTTCGCGGGCAGCGGGGCGGACACGGTGGCGGCGTTCGAGGCGCTGGGCGGCACGCTGCTGGTGGTGGGGTTCCGCGCCGGGCTGGACACGCTGGCGCTCGTCACCGCGTCGGGCGGGCACGTCGCCACCACGAGCGGCGGCTACGGCAGCAGCTTCACCTTCCAGGACGGCGCCAGGGTGGTGCTGTACGGCGTGGACACGCCGCCGCCCGCGCTGGTGGTCTGAGGGCGACGTGGGCGCACCCGTGACCGCGCGTGCTGGCCGTCCGGCACCCGTGAGTGCGGGTGCGGGCCGTCCGGCACCCCTGACCGCGCGTGCGGGGCGCCCGGCGATCGCGGGGCCGCGGCGATGACCGCGCTGCTGCGGCCCTCGCTGGCGCTGCTCCCGGGGTATGTCGCGGCGCTGGAGCGCGGCTGGTCGCCGGACAGCCTGAGCGACACCGCGACGGCCGAGGAGCTGGCGGCGATCGCGTCCGACCCCGCGGGCTTCGTCGCGGGCCTGGAGGACCTCGACGCGCGCGGCGCGCCGATCCGTCTGGCGGACGACTCGCTGGCCCCGCGCCTGCCGGGCTTCTGGCGCTGGATCTGGGACGGCGGCTTCTGCGGCGCGATCGGCCTGCGCTGGCAGCCGGGCACCGCGGTCCTGCCCGACCACGTCCCGGGCCACGTCGGCTACGGCATCGTGTCGTGGCGGCAGGGGCAGGGCTACGCCACGCGCGCCCTGGCGCTGCTGCTGCCGCAGGCCTGGCGCCTGGGCCTGGAGCACGTCGAGGTGGTCACCGAGCCGGGCAACCTCGGCTCGCGTCGGGTCGTCGCGGCGTGCGGCGGCGTGCTGGTCGGGCGCTACCGCACCGACCCCGCCTACGGCAGCGTGGAGAAGCTGCGCTACCGCATCCAGCGCCCCGGTGGGCACGGGGAGGGCTGACGGCGTGTCCCGGCCGGCCTCGCGCCGCCTGCCCCGCGCGGCCGGCCGCGGGCGATGCGTGACGACCGGGGACGGGCGATGAGCGTGGGCGCGCGCAGCACGCCTGAGGGGGCGGGGTCGGGTGGCAGGGAAGCAAGGCCGGGCCCTCCCTCCGCCTGCCATTCCAACGACCCAAGCGGGTCGTCGGAACCTTTGGCAGG
>CAXSER010000292.1:0-4103 GCA_964236315.1 uncultured Acetobacteraceae bacterium
GGATTCTCCGGGGAGGGCCGGCAGGGAAGGGAAGGAAGGCCAGAGGCTCTGCCTCCGGACTCCGCCAAAGGCTCGCCTTTGGAAACCACCTGGAAGCGCTTTTTCCTACATGTGCGGGTCCGGGGGCGCCTGCCCCCGGCGGGTCCAGGGCGGAGCCCTGGCCTTCCTCCCGCCAACGAAAAAGGCCGCCCCCTGCGGGACGGCCCTCGTCTCGAAGCCGCGCTCCGCCGGCGCTACGCCGCGACCGGCGCCTCGGCGGCCGGCTCGTTGGCGTTGGCCGCCATCGTCGCCTGCACCGCCTTGACGATCTCGGAGAACGACGCCGGATCGTCGTACGCGATCGCGGCGAGGACCTTGCGGTCCATCTCGATGCCCGTGGCCTGCAGCGCGTGGATGAAGCGGCTGTAGGTGATGCCGTGCTCGCGCACCGCGGCGTTGATGCGCTGGATCCAGAGCGCGCGGAACTCGCGCTTCTTCACCCGGCGGTCGCGGTAGGCGTACTGCAGCGACTTCTCGAGCCGCTCGATCGCGATCCGGTAGTTCGTCGACGAGCGGCCGACGAAGCCCTTGGACTGCTTGAGAACCTTCTTGTGACGGGCGTGCGACGTTACGCCGCGCTTGACGCGTGCCATTCTCTACCTCCTCACCGCAGCCCGTAGGGCGCCCACTGCTTCACCGTCTTGCCGTCCATCTCGGTCAGCGTCTGGGAGCCGCGGTTGGTCCGCTTCATCTTCTGCGAGCGGTTGATCAGGCCGTGGCGCTTGTTGCCGGGACCTGCGAGCACCTTGCCGGTCGCGGTGATCTTGAACCGCTTCTTGACCGACGACTTGGTCTTCATCTTGGGCATTTGAGACTCCTCTGTGCGGGCCCTGCGGAACGCAGGCGTCGCGGCCGGGCATGCCCATTCCAGGCCCGGCGCGCAGACAGGCGCGCGGTATAGCCCGCGGCGGCCAAGGCAGGCAAGGCCGGGCTCCGCCCGGACCCGCCAGGGGCGAGCCGCCCCTGGACCGGCATGACAAGGGACTTTCTTCCGTGCGCCGGGGTCCGGGGGGCGGCTCGCCTCCCGGCCTTGCCTTGCCTGCCCTTCCTCGCGCCCCCTAGTAAGAGCTGATGCACGTCCCCTTCACCAAGATGCACGGTTGCGGCAACGACTTCGTCGTCCTCGACGAGCGCACCCGCCCCCTGGCCCTTACCCCCGCGCAGGCCGCCGCCCTGTGCGACCGCCGCCTCGGCATCGGCTGCGACCAGCTCGTCAGCCTGGAGCCGGCCGACCCCGGGTCCGTGTTCATGCGCATCCGCAACCCCGACGGCTCCGAGGCCGGCGCCTGCGGCAACGCCACCCGTTGCGTCGCCGCCGTCCTCGCCGCGGAGTCCGGCCTCGACCGCGTCACCGTGCGCACGATCGCCGGCGACCTGGCCTGCGAGCGCCTGCCGGACGGCCGCGTGCGCGTCGACATGGGCGCCCCCCGCCTCGGCTGGCGCGACGTGCCCCTGGCCCGCGAGGTCGACACGCTGCACCTGCCGCTGCCCGGCAACCCCTCTGCGCTGAGCATGGGCAACCCGCACGCGACCTTCTTCGACGTCGACGTCGACGCGGTGGCAACGCATGGCGCGGCGCTGGAACGCGCGCCCCTGTTCCCCGAGCGCGCCAACATCGGCTTCGCCCACGTCCTCGCGCCCGACCGCATCCGCCTCCGCGTGTGGGAGCGCGGCGCCGGCCTGACGCTGGCCTGCGGGTCCGGTGCCTGCGCCGCCCTGGTCAACGCCGCGCGCCGCGACCTGACCGGACGCCGCGCCGAGGTGCTGATGGACGGCGGCACGCTGGAGATCGAGTGGCGCGACGACGACCACGTGTGGATGACCGGCCCAGTGGCGACGACCTTCACCGGCACCCTGGACCTGTCTTCCTTCGGGATGGGGATGCAAGGGCCCCCATGCCTGGAGACGGGGGCCCTTGCCGGGTCCGGGCAGAGCCCGGCCTTGCTTGCTTCCGGGGCGTCCGCCTGATGGCCGACCTCCTGACCTTCGGCTGCCGCCTCAACACCTACGAGAGCGAGGTGATGCGCGCCCATGCCGCAGCCCTGCCCGACACGATCATCGTCAACACCTGCGCGGTCACGTCGGAGGCCGAGCGCCAGGCCCGCCAGGCCATCCGCCGCGCCCACCGCGAGCGCCCGGACGCGCGCATCGTCGTCACCGGCTGCGCGGCGCAGATCGCCCCCGACACCTGGGCGGCGCTCCCCGGCGTGACCCGCGTCCTCGGCAACATCGAGAAGCTGCGCCCGGAGAGCTGGGCGCCCGACGCCCCCGGCGGCGTCGCCGACATCGCCACCGTGCGCGAGACAGCGTCGCACCTGGTGACGGGCTTCGCCGGCCGCGCCCGCGCCTTCGTGCAGGTGCAGCAGGGCTGCGACCACCACTGCACCTTCTGCATCATCCCGCAGGGCAGGGGGCCCAACCGCTCCGTCGCCATCGGCCGCATCGTCGAGCAGGTCCGCACCCTGGTGGCCGCCGGCTACCGCGAGGTCGTGCTCACCGGCGTCGACATCACCTCCTACGGACCCGACCTCCCGGGCGTCCCGAGCCTGGGCCAGATGGCGCGCCGCCTGCTCGCCCTGGTGCCCGGGCTGGAGCGCCTGCGCCTGTCCTCGCTCGACCCTGCCGCGATCGACGACGACCTGTGGCGGCTGATCGCCGAGGAGCCCCGCCTGATGCCCCACCTGCACCTGTCCCTGCAGGCCGCCTCCGACCTGGTGCTCAAGCGCATGCGCCGCCGCCACTCCCGCGCCCAGGCCGGCGCCACCATCGAGCGCGCCCGCCGCCTGCGCCCCGGCATCGCCGTCGGCGCCGACCTGATCGCCGGCTTCCCGACCGAGGACGACGCCCTGTTCGCCGAGACCCTCTCCTTCGTGGACGAGCACGCCATCCCCTACGTCCACGTCTTCCCGTACAGCGAGCGCCCCGGCACCCCCGCCGCCCGCATGCCCGCCATCCCCGTCCCCCTGCGCCGCGAGCGCGCCGGCCGCCTGCGCGCCGCCGGCGAACGCCACGCCGCCGCCTTCCACGCCGCGCAGATCGGCCGCGAGATCGCCGTCCTCGCCGAGACCGAGACCCGCGGCCACTCCGAGCACTTCGCCCCGGTCCGCCTCGCCGGGATCCTCCCGCGCGGCGCCGGCGACGACGGCCCGGCCGCCGTCACCGGCCGCGTCCTGCGCGCCCGCGTCACCTCCGCCGACGCCGCCGGCCTGCTGGCGGAGCCGATCTGATGGCGCTCGGCTTCCTCAACCGCCTCAAGGCCGGCCTCTCGCGGACGACGGAGAAGCTCGGCGGCGGCATCAACGCCGTGTTCGACAAGCGCAAGCTCGACGACGCCGGCCTGGAGCAGCTCGAGGAGCTCCTCATCGCCGCCGACCTCGGCCCCGCCGCCGCCGGCCGCGTCATCGCCGCCTTCCGCAGCGCCCGCTTCGGCAGCATGGTCACCGCCGACGAGATCAAGCTGGCGCTGGCCGACGAGATCGCCGCCATCCTCGCCCCCGTCGCCCGCCCCCTCGAGCTCGACCCTACGCGCCGCCCCCACGTCGTCCTCTGCGTCGGCGTCAACGGCAACGGCAAGACCACCACGCTCGGCAAGATGGCCCAGCAGTACCGCGACCAGGGCCTGACCGCCGTGCTGTGCGCCGGCGACACCTTCCGCGCCGCCGCCGTCGAGCAGCTCCAGGTCTGGGGCAGGCGGACCAACACCGAGGTCATCTCCGGCCCCCCCAACACCGACGCCGCCGGCGTGGCCTTCGACGCGCTGAAGCGTGCCCAGGCCCAGGGCGCCGACGTGCTGCTGATCGACACCGCCGGCCGCCTGCACAACCGCTCCGAGCTGATGGCCGAGCTGCAGAAGATGATCCGCGTGCTGCGCAAGCAGGACGCCACCGCACCCCACTCCGTGCTCCTCGTGCTCGACGCCACCACCGGCCAGAACGCCGTCGAGCAGGTCCGCGTGTTCCGCGAGATGGTCGACGTCACCGGCCTGGTCGTCACCAAGCTCGACGGCAGCGCCCGCGGCGGCATCGTGGTGGCGCTGGCCGAGGCGTTCGGCATCCCGGTACATG
>CAXSER010000293.1:0-4097 GCA_964236315.1 uncultured Acetobacteraceae bacterium
AGGTCGAGACGTTCCATGCGCTCAGCGTGCAGTACGCCGCGGCGGGCGTCGCCGCAGCCGCAGTCTGCGCCCGCGCAGCAGGAGCCGCACAGGACAGCAGGACGGCAGCGAGGAGGAAGGGACGGCGCATGGGCAAAACTCCTTTGGCTGCCGGGTCAGGTGCCAGGACGCCGAGGCTGGGTCATGCCCTGGCACATCACAAGGTCGCGCACAAGCCGGTCCGCACGGCTTGGGTGCCTCCTGAGGTTATCTGCGCCGGCCTGCCGGTTTCTCAAGCCTTGATGCCGGGCAGCAGGCTGGCGGAACGCCTTGCGCCCCCGCCTGCCTCCTGATCGCGGCAGGCCGGCGCAGACGACGCCGCGCAACGTCCGGGGTCGCCGGGCGTCATAGGCTGACCAGTTCCGGAAAGCCGCCCATGACGGATGACGATCGGGCGCCCGTTCCCACCCCGGCGCGGCCCACCCAGAGGCGGGGCGCGGAACCTCGGGTGCTGCGCGATGCCACGCTTCGTGCGCTTCGCGACAACGCCACCGGCTACGCCATGTTGTCCACGGACCGCGAGGGCTTCATCACGGAGTGGAGCACCGCGGCGGCCGCCCTGATGGGATGGCGCGGCGAGGAGGTGTTCGGCCGCCCGGTCGGGCTGATCTTCGCACCGGAGGACCGCGCGGCCGGCGTGGTGCAGGCGGCGATGCGCCAGGCCGTGCGCACCGGATGCGCGCGACGCGAACGCTGGCACATGCGCAGCGACGGCACGCGGTTCTGGGCCACCGGGGCGCTGACCTCGCTGCGCGACACGGACGGACGCCTGGTCGGCTTCCTCAAGATCCTGCTCGACCACACCGCGGAGCGCGCCGCCGACGAGGCGCTGCGGCTGTCTGCCGAGCGCCATCGCCTCGCCGCATTGGCAACACGCGACGTGATCTGGGACTGGGACCTGGACACCGGCGAGGTGCAGTGGAACGACGCGCTGGCCGACGCCTACGGCCATCGTCCGAGCGGCGCTCGCACCGACATCGCCTGGTGGGTGGAGCATGTGCATCCGCACGACCGCGGCGAGGTGCGCACCGGGATCCGGGCGGCGCTTGACAGCGGCGCTGCGAACTGGACCGCGGAGTACCGGTTCCGGCGCAGCGACGGCAGCGAGGCCTACGTACTCGACCGCGGCTTCGTGCTGCGCGACGGGTCGGGACGGCCGATGCGGATGATCGGCGCGATGCTTGACCTCAGCGACCGTCGCGCGGCGCAGGCCAGGCTGCAGGGCAGCGAGGACCGCCTGCGGCTGGCCACCGAGGCGGCACGGCTGGGCACGTTCGAGTTCTGGCCGCGCACGGGAGACTTCAGCGCCGACGCGCGATGCCACGCGCTGTTCGGGCTGCCGGTGCCGGACAAGGCCGGCGCCGGCGGCGTGCCGGACAGCGGTCCGCCGGTTGGGGAAAGCGAACCGGACGATCGGACGGGCGAGGGAGAGGGGGCTGCCGCGCGACCCGCACAGGGCCGGGAGGCACTGCGGTCGCAGCAGACGGGATCGGCCGGGTTCGGGTCGTTCATCGCGGCGATCCATCCCGTGGACCGCGATCGCATGCGCCACGCCCTGGGCGCGAGCCTCGACGCGCAGGGACCGCATGAGTTCGACCTGCAGTGCCGCAGCGTGGCGCCGGACGCGACGCCGGCGGCAGAGGACAGGCAGGCACCAGGAAGACCCGCGGCAACAGCCCGGGAGCGCTGGCTTGCGGTGCGCGGGCTGGTGTTCCTGGAGGGCGACGTGGCGGTGCGCATGATCGGCACCGTGCTCGACATTACCGATCGGGTGCGCGCGGACGCCGCGCTGCGCGAGATGAACGACACCCTGGAGCAGCGGGTGGAGAGCCGCACCGCAGCCCTGCGCTCGGCCGAGGAGCAGCTACGCCAGGCGCAGAAGATGGAGGCGGTGGGCCAGCTCACCGGCGGGCTGGCCCACGACTTCAACAATCTGCTGACCGGGATCGGCGGCGCACTGGAGATGATGCAGACCCGCCTTGCACAGGGCCGCACCGAGCAGCTCGGGCGCTACATCGCCGCCGCCCAGGAGGCGGCCGGTCGCGCGGCCAAGCTCACCCATCGCCTGCTGGCGTTCTCGCGCCGCCAGACGCTGGATCCCAGGCCCACCGCGCCGGAGCGGCTGCTGGAGGGCATGCGCGAGCTGATCGTGCGCACGATGGGGCCGCAGGTTGCCGTGGCGCTGGAGGTGGACCCCGAGCCATGGCGGGTGCTGTGCGACGCCAACCAGCTCGAGAACGCCGTGCTGAACCTGTGCATCAACGCGCGCGACGCGATGCCCGACGGCGGCGCGCTGCTGATCGAGTGCCGCAATGCGGTGCTGGAGGAGGACCAGGCGCGCGATGCGCCCGCGGGCGAGTACGTGGCGATCCGGGTCACCGACACTGGCGCCGGGATGCTGCCCGAGGTGATCGCGCGCGCCTTCGATCCGTTCTTCACCACCAAGCCGATCGGCCAGGGCACCGGCCTCGGCCTGTCGATGATCTACGGCTTCGTCAAGCAGAGCGGCGGCCAGGTCGGGCTGGCGAGCGAACCGGGAAAGGGCACGGCCGTGGAGCTGTGCCTGCCGCGCCACCTGAGCGCGCTGCTGGCAGAAGACCCCGAGACGGCGGTCGACACGGAACCGGCGGCAACCTCGGGCACGGTGCTGCTGGTGGACGACGAGCCCTCGGTGCGCACGCTGCTGGGCGAGACGCTGGCCGGGCTGGGCTTGTCGGTGATCGAGGCGGCGGACGGACCGGCAGGGCTGCGCGTGCTGGAGTCCTCGGCGCGGGTGGACGTCCTGGTGAGCGACGTCGGGCTGCCCGGCGGGCTGAACGGGCGCCAGCTCGCGGACCGGGCGCGGGTGCTGCGGCCCGGCCTGCCCGTGCTGCTGATCACCGGCTACGCCGAGGCGGCGGTACTCGGCGAGGGAATGCTGGAGCCGGGGATGGAGGTCGTAACCAAGCCGTTCTCGATGGCGGTGCTGGGGCGCAGGGTCGCCGCGGTGCTGGGACAGCGCGAAGCGTGACGGGCGGAAAGCAAGGACAGGTCGAGGCTCCGCCTCAAACTCCGCCAAAGGCTGCGCCCTTGGAACGCATCCCTTGAGAAAGGCCGGTCCAGGGGCGGCTCGCCCCTGGCGGGTCTGGGCAGAGACCGGCCTTGCCTGCCTGCAAGCCCGAGAAGCGGCCCTGCTCAGGCGGCCGGTGCCCCGGGGTCGCGCCAGACCCGCTCGAACGGCAGGCGCCAGGCGTGTGGCGCGATCAGCTGGTGGATCGACTTCGGGCCCCACGAGCCAGGCGAATACAGCCGCACCGGGGGCGGAGCCTCGAGCAGCGGCGTCGAGATCTCCCACAGCCGCTCGATGCCGTCGGCAGTGGTGAACAGGGTGTGGTCACCGCGCATGGCGTCCAGGATCAGGCGCTCGTAGGCCTCGAGCACGTCGCCGACACGGCCGGTGTCGTTCATCGCGAACTGCAGGCTGAGCTTGTCGAGCCGCATGCCGGGGCCGGGGCGCTTGCCGTAGAACGAGAGCGACATGCGCGAGGCGTCGGCGAGGTCGAAAGTGAGGTGGTCGGGGCCCTGGGCGCCGACGCCGGAGCCCTGGGGGAACATGCTCTTCGGCGGCTCGCGGAAGGCGATCGAAATGATGCGCTGGCCCTCGGCGAGGCGCTTGCCGGTGCGCAGGAAGAACGGCACGCCGGCCCAGCGCCAGTTGTCGATGGTGCAGCGCAGCGCGATGAAGGTCTCGGTGTCAGATTCGGGGTCCACGCCGGGCTCCGCGCGGTAGCCGGCATACTGGCCGCGCACCACGTCGCGCGGGTCTAGCGGCAGCATGGAGCGGAACACCTTGTTCTTCTCCTCGCTGATCGGCGCGGGCTCCAGCGCGGTGGGCGGCTCCATTGCCATGAAGCCCAGGATCTGGAACAGGTGGGTCACCACCATGTCGCGGAACGCCCCGGTCTGCTCGTAGAAGCCGATGCGGCTGCCCAGGCCGAGCGTCTCGGGGACGTCGATCTGCACATGGTCGATGAAGTTGCGGTTCCAGATCGGCTCGAACAGGCCGTTGGCGAAGCGGA
>CAXSER010000294.1:0-4065 GCA_964236315.1 uncultured Acetobacteraceae bacterium
CGAGCCTGCCTGACGCGCCGCCCGGCGCCTTAGCCTCCCCACGGGTCGCAGCGTGCCTCCGGCAGCGGGCCGGCGGGCAGGGGCCGGGGAACCTCGCCATGGCCGATGCCAGCCAGCCGCCCGGCGCCCCGCGCGGCCGCGACGATCCCGATGCCCCGCGCGGCCGCGACGACCCCGATGCCGCGCGCGTCCGCGACGACGCGGCCCGTGCCCCGCCGAGGGTGTTCCTGGTCGGCGGCGGCATCGCCTCGATGGCGGCGGCCGCGTTCATGATCCGCGACGGCGACGTGTTCGGGCGCAGCATCACCATCCTTGAGGAGTCGGGCGTGGTCGGCGGCAGCCTCGACGCCTCCGGCTCGGCAGCCGACGGCTACGTGACGCGCGGCGGCCGGATGCTGGAGAGCAGGTACCTGTGCACGTTCGGCCTGTTCTCCTCGATCCCGACGCTCGACGAGAGCGGCACCGTGACGCAGGAGATCCTGCGCTGGAACGAGACGATGCCGACCTCGTCGCGCGCGCGCCTGTTCCGCGACGGCCACGGGCAGAACGCGCCGAGGTTCGGCCTCGACGAGGGGCACATCCTCACCATGGAGCGCCTGGTCCTGGAGCCGGAGGCCCTGCTCGGGCGCACCACCATCGCGGAGCAGTTCCACGACAGCTTCTTCGCCACCGACTTCTGGCTGATGTGGTGCACGACCTTCGCCTTCCAGCCCTGGCACGGCGCGGTCGAGTTCAAGCGCTACCTGGCGCGCTTCACGCACATGGTGGACGGCTTCAGCCGGCTGCGCGGCATCATGCGCACGGTGCTGAACCAGAACGATTCCCTGGTGCGGCCGCTGCGCCGCTGGCTCGAGCAGCGCGGCGTGCGCTTCGAGCTGGGCACGCGGGTCACCGGGCTCGACATCGCGACGCGGGCCGGCGGGCACACGGTGGAGCGCATCGCGTTCAGCCGCGGCGGGGTTGCGGGGGAGACCGCGGTGGCGCCGGGCGACTACGTCCTCGTCACCCTCGGCTCCATGACGGAGGGGTCGAGCCTGGGGTCGATGGACACGGCGCCGGCGCTGCTCGGCCGCCACGACGGCGGCGCCTGGGCGCTGTGGGAGTCGATCGCGCGCGACCGCCCCGGGTTCGGCCGCCCGGAAGTGTTCGCGAACGACGTGGCCAGGTCGAGGTGGGTGTCGTTCACCGTGACCCTGCACGACCCGGCGTTCCTCGACCTGGTCCGCGAGCTCACCGGCAACGTCGCCGGCGAGGGCGGCCTGGTCACCTTCGCGCAGTCCGCCTGGCTCGCCTCCATCGTCGTGCCGCACCAGCCGCACTTCGCAGGCCAGCCCGGCGACGTCGGCGTGGTCTGGGGCTACGGCCTCTCCGTCGACCGGCCGGGCGACTTCGTGGGCAGGCCGATGGCGGCGTGCACCGGCCGCGAGATCATGACGGAGATCCTCGGCCACCTGCGCATCCGCGAGGCGGCGGAGGCCATCCTGGCGAGCTGCGTGTGCATCCCGTGCATGATGCCGTTCATCACCAGCCAGTTCCTGCCGCGCGGCAGGGGCGACCGGCCGCAGGTGGTGCCGAAGGGCTCGCGCAACCTGGCGTTCATCGGGCAGTTCTGCGAGCTGCCGGACGACGTGGTGTTCACCGTCGAGTACTCGATCCGCTCGGCGCAGACCGCGGCGTACGCCCTGCTCGGGCTCAGGCAGAAGGTGCCCGCGGTCTACAAGGGGCGCTACGACCCGCGCGTGCTGCTGCGCGCCTACCGGGCGCTGCACGACATGCCGGCGTAGGCGCGCCGCGCCGCACGCAGGCATCGCCATGCCGCGGGGCCTGCGCCCGCTGCCGGCGGCGGCCGGCGCCGACCCCCTGCGGCGCAGGGTCGATCCGGCGGCGCCGTGTGCCTCCCGAGGCCGTGAGGAGGTTCCGTGCCTCGCGCAACGGGTGCGGGCGCGCCGATGGTGGACGGTGCGGATCCTGCCGGGCGCCGGTCATGCGGCGCGCCCGGCACGGGACGCGTTCAAGGGGGGGATGCAGGCATGCGGACCACAGTGCGCGCGATGGTCGTGGCGGCGTCCGTCCTGCTTCCGGGCGCGGCTATCCTGCGTCCCGGGCCGGCGACCGCCGGGACCCGCGACGTCGTCGTCCTCTTCACGGAATGGTCGGCGCGGATCGACCAGCCGGCGGACGACATCATCCGCCAGGCCGCCGAGCTGGCGAGCCAGGTCGGCGCCGGGACGATCACCGTCACCGGCATCGCCGACGCGACCGGCTCCACGCGTGCGGCGTCGCTGCTGTCGGCCACCAGGGCGCAGGTGGTCGTGGACCGGCTGGTGGACGACGGCATCGACCCCGCCCGCATCCGCGCCGCTGCCAGGGGCGGCACCGTCCTCGTCCAGTCGGCCCTGGAGAGCCACCGGGTCACGATCGACATCTCGATGGCCGCGCAGGCCGTGGCGCTGCCCGGGCACGCCGCGCTCGCCCTGCCGGCGAGGGCCGCGCCGGCCGGCCCGTGACCGGCAACGGGCCCGTGCGCGACCCGAGGGCCCGGGCCGCGTCCGGAGGGGGCCAGGGACAGGGCCTGCGGCCTTCGTCCCGGGGCAAGGCCTTCCGCCCCGGGCATGGTCCTCGGCCCGGCGGGTCACGCCAGGCCGGCGGGCGTCAGGCCGGTGCGTGCTCGCGCCGGCCGGCCGTCTCCAGCGGCGGCGATCCGGCGTGCATGTGCAGGCTCGACGGGCTGAAGGTGCCCAGGACCGTGCGTGCGTGCGCGATCTGCCCGGCGCTGCCGTGCGCCATCACCAGGAAGCCGTCGGCCTTCACCGCGGTCTCGTACTGCAGGACGGTGTCCCTCGGGATGCCGGCCCCGTACAGCGCGGCGCCGAGCGCGCTCAGCCCGCCCACCACGGCGGCGCTCTCCAGCGCGGAGAGCGCGGTCGCCGCCAGGTAGCCGAGCACGACGACGTGCCCGACCACTGGGATCGTCATGAACAGGCCGCCGAAGAACAGGCCCCACAGCCCGCCCCAGTACGCGCCGCGCGTGCCCCAGAACCGCACCCGCTCGCCGGTGTTGTAGAAGCCGACCACCTTCTCCTCGCTGTGGTATCCCTTGCCGACGACGCTGAGGTTCCTCATCTCGAACCCGGCGCCGTGCAGCTCCCTGACCGCGGACTCCGCGGAGGCGTGGTCGGTGAAGACGGCGACGATCGTGTTGTCCATGTCGTCTGATCCTTTGCCGGGTCGTCATGCCGGGCCCGCAGGCAGCGGCCGCCCGTGTTGCGGGCAGGCGACGCACAGGCCGGGCCGGCTTGCCGGGCGGGTGCCCGGGATCGACGAGCATGCCGCCGTGGCGCGCGATCGAGGCAGGCTCGGAAACTACCCATCCCGGGCCGGCGCAGGCCGGCGGCGGGCCAGCCCGGGCCCGCCTGCAGGCACCCGGGACCGGCCGTGGCGCGGCAGGGCACGGGGAAGTGGGTATTATCCGACCCTGGCGACCCGGCGGCGACGCCCGTATCGATGCGGCGGGGCGGACAAGGCCGGGGCGGACAAGGCCGGGGCGGACAAAGGCGGGGCGGACAAAGGCGGGGCGAACCGCGCCGGTCCGCCCACGATCCCCCGCCGGACTGGCGGGCGCGCCTGGCGCGCCCTCGCCCACGAGCCATCTCCCGTGTCCGGAGCCGGGCCCATCCGATGAAGATCCTCATGGTCCTGATGCCGCACGACCAGCCCGGGGACGCCGGCCGCAGGACGGGGTTCCGGCTGGAAGAGTTCGCCGCGCCCTACTACGTGTTCGCCGACGCCGGCGCGGCGGTCACCCTCGCCTCGCCGCGGGGCGGGCAGCCGCTGCTTGACCCAGGGGGTGATCCGGGGAGCGACCCCGGGCGCGGGACACCCGCCGCGCAGACCGGTGCGCTCCGCCGCCTCGCCGCCGATCCTGCCGCGCGGGCCGCCCTGGCGAACACCTCGAGGCTCGCCGAGCTGCACGCCGGCGACTACGACGCCCTGTTCTACCCGGGCGGCCGCGGGCCCCTGTGGGCGCTGGCCACCGACCCGGCGTCGCCCGCGCCGGTCGGGGCC
>CAXSER010000295.1:0-4019 GCA_964236315.1 uncultured Acetobacteraceae bacterium
GACGATCTTGGTCTGGTCGGACAGGGTGATGGTGGTCGAGCCGCCGGTGACGGTGGCGGTCTGCAGGACCGCGCCGGGGGTGGAGGCGGTGTAGCCGGAGATCGACACCTTGTCGGCGGACTTGAAGTCGCTGATGACGTCGGTGGCGCCGCCGGTGTTGCTGGCGATGAAGTCGTAGGTGTTGACGCCGTTGGCGCCGCCGGTGAGCGACGAGGCGCCGGAGCGCACCACGAACAGGTCGGCGCCGGTGCCGCCCAGGATCGTGTTGGCGCCGAGACCGCCGAACAGGGTGTCGCCGGTGCCGGTGGAGCCGGTGGCGTCGATCTTGCCGCTGTCGATCACGGTCAGCATGTTGTTGGCCGCGGTGCCGCTGAAGGTCACCGAGCCGCCATTGGCGCCGAACAGGGTGACGGGGGCAGAGCCGCCGGTGACGGTGGAGTCGCCCGCGCCACCGAGGAAGGTCAGGGCGCCGGAGCCGCCCTTGACGAGGACGTTGCCCGCGCCGGCCGAGACGTAGGCGGTGGCGCCGCCGGCGTTGACCGTGTTGGAGCCGTCGTCGCCGATGACCATGGCGTTGCCGACGAGGTTGTAGGTCGAGTTCGTGCCGCCGAAGATCGAGCCGCCGCCGGAGCCGAGGGTCACCTGGTCAGCAGCGCCCGTGCTGCTGATGAGGATCGCGCCAGTGCCGCCGTTGATGGTCGCGCCGTGGCCGCTGGCGCTGACCGTGCTGAGGCCCGAGCCGCCGGTGATCAGGTCGTTGCTGGTCGAGGCGACATAGGTGCTGCCCGCACCGAGCGTGATCACGTTGGCGCCGGTGCCGGCGTCGACGAGGTCGCTGCCCGCGCCGGTGGTGATCGTGTCGTTGCCATCGCCGGCGTAGACCGAGAAGTTGCCGGTCGCGCCGTTGAACAGGTTGGCGCCGCCGCCGGCGACGAAGATGCCGTCCGTGGTGCCCGCGTTGAACGTCACGCCGGCAGTGCCGGTGAGCACGCCCTCGAAGCCGGTGGTGGACGAGCCGCCGTTGATCGTCGTGGGCGTGGAGGCCACGTCGGTCAGGAAGGTGTAGCCGGCCGGCATGGACACCGGGGCCGAGGCGGACAGGATGACCGCCTCGCTGGTGTTGCCCGTGGGAACCGTGGGGGCGGTGCTGCTGCTCGTCACGTTGAACGCGGTCAGGGTGCCAGCCCCGGCCGCCTGGTTGATGATCGAGGCGAACTGCTGAGCCACGGTGAAGTTGGTCACGCCGTTCAGCTGAACGGTCAGGATCTGGTTGTTGGCACCCGTTACGGTTACGGCAGTCATGTGGGTTAGTCCCCTTTGTGCGTCGGCAATCTGTGGCGGCAGCCACGACGATGCGTCCGCCCAATGGTTAACCGAACGCCTCCTTTCATGGCAAGCTTAAACGATCACCTTAACCAGGGTGTCATATGCATATACCGGCAGGACGACGGGTTACAGTCGGTCACTCCTTGCAGTTGCCGGCAACGGCAGCGGTGCCGGAATGACTAAAGCAGCTCATGCAATCGCATGTTCTTAATGCTGCGCTGCAGCGACAGAGTAATTACTCAAACGATCGAGGGTCATTGCAGCTTCTGTTTCCAGCATCTACTCCGGACATGGCTGCGACAGAGGCAGATGACGCGGTGCACCATGTCGGTTTCTCGGCCGCTTGCAGAAGCCGAAGCCGCGTCACTGCAAGGCGACTGACTCGCAAATGCTGGAAACGTCCCCCGGCATGAGACGGAATGCCGGAGATGTTAACACCTGCCCGTTTCGTGATCTTGCCTTCGGAGTGCGTCGATAGAGTGGCGGGAGGAATGCGTTAATCATCCGCGTCCAGTCCGGCCGTCGCCGCCGGGCCACGCCGCGCAGGCGCCGGGGTCGCGCGCGATTTGCGGCCACCGGACGGTGCGTTACACCCTCGCCCGGCAAGGATGGCGTGCCGATGCGGGCGGGCGCCACGCGCGTCCCACGCCGCGCAGCCCGGGAGGATGACCGATGACGACGCTCGAGCAGAAGGGGACGCCCGCGGAGGACGACGCCGCCGTGGACGTGCCCGCAGCGGACAGCCCGGCCCCGGGCGGCGAGGCGCCGCGCCCGCCGATCATGGCGGCGGCGGCGTTGCCGGAGCGGCTGCTGCGCCATGCCCGTGTGCTGCCAGACCGCTACGCGCTGCTGCCGCTGCTGCCACGCGGCAAGGTGGTGGTCGAGGTCGGCGTGGCGACGGGCGACTTCTCCGCCGAGATCCTGCGCGTGTGCCAGCCGAGCCGCTTCGTGGCGATCGACGACTTCCGCTTCCACACTTGGCCGATGCTGTGGGCCGGGCGGCCGGTGGAGGAGATCTTCGAGGGGCGCACCCACGTCGAGTACTACCGGGAACGCTTCGCCGCGCAGATTGCCGCCGACCGGATGCTGGTGATGCACGACGACAGCGCGCGGGCGCTGGAGAACCTCGGCGACGGCACGATCGACGTGATCTACCTCGACGCCGACCACGCCTACGAGTCGGTGAGGCGCGAGCTGGCGATCGTGCGGCGCAAGCTGCGGCCGGACGGGATCCTGGTGCTCAACGACTACACCATGCTCGACGTGGTCGGGCCGCGGCAGGAGCCATACGGGGTGATCCAGGCGGCGCACGAGTTCATGATCGAGCACGACTGGGAGATGACGCACCTGGCGCTGCAGTCCTTCATGTACTGCGACGTGGCCCTGCGCCGCGTGGCGGCGCCGGACACGCGGTCGCCGGCACGGCGGCTGGCGGGGGCGGTGCTCAGGCGGGCGGGACTGCGCTGAGGGGGTGGGGAAGGCAAGGCCAGGGCTCTGCCCTGGACCCGCCAGGGCGAGCCGCCCTGGACCGGCATTGATCAGGATCCTGCCGGCGGGCCGGGGCGTCGTGGCGCGCCCTTCCGTGGCAGTCGCCGCTGCGCTCTTATCGGGCGCCGGTCCAGGGGCGCCGCCCCTGGCGGGTCCAGGGCAGAGCCCTGGCCTTGCTCGCTTCAGAAGGACGCCGCCATGGACCAGGACCTGAGCCCCCAGCCCGAGATGGTGGCCGCCCTGGCGACGCCGGCACTCGACCCGGTGTTCCAGCGCCCGACCCTGCTGGAGACGGAGAGCGCCTGGCACGGGCATGTGCCGTTCGCGCACTGGGTGGTGGCGGCGACGCGGCCGGACGTGCTGGTGGAGCTGGGGACGCACAACGGCGTGTCGTATGCCGCGATGTGCGAGCAGGTCCGGCGCGAAGGGCTGGCGACGCGCTGCTTCGCGGTGGACACCTGGGCGGGCGACGAGCACGCGGGATTCTACGGCGAGGACGTGTTCTCCACGCTGAGCCGGTTCCATGCCGAGCGCTACGGCACGTTCTCGCGGCTGCTGCGCTGCACCTTCGACGAGGCGCTGCCCTATCTCGAGGACGGCAGCGTGGACCTGCTGCACATCGACGGGCGGCACCGCCACGAGGACGTGGCGCACGATTTCTCCACCTGGGTGCCGAAGCTGTCGGCGCGCGCGGTGGTGATGTTCCACGACACCAACGTCAGGGAGCGCGGCTTCGGGGTGTGGCGGCTTTGGGCGGAGCTGCGCGAGCGGCATCCGTCGTTCGAGTTCCTGCACGCGCACGGGCTCGGGGTGCTGCTGGTGGGGGAGGAGGCGCCGGAAGCGCTGCGGGCGCTGTGCGCGCTGGACGCGGCGGGGGTGGCGCGGGTGCGCGAGCGGTTCTCGCTGCTCGGCGAGCGGGGGGAGGTCGGGCAGTCGCTGATGCAGCAGCGGCGGTTCACGGCGGAGGTCCAGGTCGCGGAGGCGCGGGCGCGCGAGTGGGGCGAGCGGCTGGCGGCGGAGGTGGGCGACAGCCCGGCGCGGCTCGCGGTATCGGACGCGGAGCGGCGGGCGCTGCGGCTGCAGCTGTCGGCGGCGAAGGCGAACGTGGCGGCGCTGGAGCGCGAGGCGGCGGGCGAGCGGGCGGCGGCGGCGGCACGCGAGGCGGCGATGGAGACGGCGCGGCGCGGCTTCGAGGCGGAGCTGGC
>CAXSER010000296.1:0-4005 GCA_964236315.1 uncultured Acetobacteraceae bacterium
AGCCGCCCCTGGACCGGCCTTACTTAAGGAATGCGTTCCAAGGGCGCAGCCTTTGGCGGAGTTTGAGGCGGAGCCTCAACCTTGCTTCAGGTTGCTGCCAGCTTGGCGAAGCTGTCGAACGACAGCTCCCCGGAATGCGGCGTGTCGCCGAACACGAAGGTCGGCGTGGCATTGATGCTGTACTTCTTGGTGCCCGCGTCCTGCTCCATCAGGATCGCGGTCTTCAGCGCCTCGTCGGCCAGGGTGGCGTCGAACGCCTCGCGGCCCATGCCGGCCAGCGCCGCCATCTTGGCCAGCTCGTCGGTGCTGTTGGCGGTGCGCGAGAACGCCCAGCGGTCCTGGCTGGCGAGCAGCGCCTCGACGAAGGGCACGTAGCGCTCGGTCGGCAGGCTGCGCGCGACCATGGCGGCGGAGAGCGCGACCTGGTCGAGGGGGAAATCCTTGAACACGTAGCGGATCTTCCCGGTGTCGATCAGCTGCTTCTGCACGTCGGGGAACACGGTGCGCGAGAAGGCGGCGCAGTGCGTGCAGGTCAGGGAGAACCACTCCTGCACGACGACCTTGGCGTCGGCCGGGCCGAGGGAGCGGTCGGCCATGCGCGGGTCGGCGGCAGGGGCGGCGCGTGCGGCGCGGGCCAGGAGGGGAGCGGCGGCGGAGGCTGCGAGGAGGCGGCGGCGGGTGATCGGCATGGGGACCTTGGGGCTGCGGGGGCTGCGGCGGAAGCAAGGCCGGCATCGGGGGCGAAGGTCAAGCGGGGCAGAGAAGCAAGGCCGGGCTCTGCCCGGACCCGCAAAGGGCCCGAGGCCCTTTGATCCCATTGCTTAAGGAAGGGATTCTCAAGGCGAGCCTTGAGCGGAGTCCAGAGGCGGAGCCTCTGGCCTTGCTGTCTTCCTCCTCAGGGCGCGTCTGCCTCGTTCCAGATCTGCATCACGCGGGCCACGGCGGGGCGCTGCTTCATCGCCGCGTGGTGCGCGGCCAGGGTCGGGGGAAGCATGATGCCGGTTTGCGGCGCCCAGCGCATGGCGAAGAACAGGGCGGTGTCGGCGATGGTGAACTGTTCGCCGGCGACGTAGCGGCGGCCCAGGAGCGCGGTCTCCAGGATGGCCAGTGCGGACTCCACCATCTCGCGTCCCTGCGCCTTCACCTTCGACGCGCCGACGCCCAGCGTGGCGTGCACCAAGTCGGGCGGCTCGAACTTCGCGGGCAGGAAGATGCGCGCGAAGGCCTGGGTGTGCAGGGTGCCGACTACGTAGTCCATGACCTCCAGGCAGCGCGCCTCGGTGTCGGGGTCGTGCGGCAGCAGGTCGCGTTCTGGGCTGGTGCGGGCGAGCCAGGTGGCGATGGCGCCGTACTCGGTCAGGGTGGAGCCGTCGTCGCGCACCAGCAGCGGGACCTTGCCCTTGGGGTTGAGGGCGAGGAACGGCGGCTTCGTGTTCTCGCCGCCCTGGACGTCGATCTTCTCCAGCTCGTACGGCCTGCCGATCTCCTCGAGCAGCACGTGGATGCCGATCGCGCAGGTGTGGGAGCCCCAGTACAGCTTCATCGTCGCTCCTTCTGCCGGCCCTGGTCGCGCCTGGTGCGGACGCACCGGCGCGGGGCGGGGATGCAGGCGACGCCCGGCCGGCGCGCGAGTTCCGCCGGGCGGCCTTGTGGCCGGCCGAGCCTCGGACGGAGCCGCCGGGGGGCCGGGCGCTTCCTGGGTCGAGGTTCCCAGAGGCGAGCCTTGGCGGAGCTCGAGGCAGGGCCTCGACCTTGCCTTGCTTCTATCCCTTGCGGCCGGCGATCGCGCCGCCGAGCCGGGCCAGGGCGTCGCGCAGCTCGCCGTCGGGCATGTCGGCGACCGCGACCGGGGGGGCACGCCTGGGCGGGGGGGGGGGGGGGGGGGGAGCGCCGTCCTGCACGAAGCGCAGGTGCTCGACGGCGGTGCGGCCGAGGTGTGCGTTGATGCGGCCGAGCAGGGCGGCGGAGAGATGCTGCAGCTCCAGCGCGGTGGGGCCGGAGCAGGCCAGGGTGAGCGTGGTGCCGACCAGGCGCTTCGGGATCGCGGTGGCGGCGAGGGCGGGGCCGACGATCTCCGCCCAGTCCAGCAGCAGCTGCGTGGTGGCGGGCGAGCGTCGCTTGAACGCCGGGCGGGTGAGCGCGGGCATCAGGGCCGCGAGCGGGCGCGGGCCGTAGGGGTGGCGGGACGGCTCTGGGGCGCGTGGCGTCGGGGGTGCGTCGGGGGCAGGGGCCTTTGGGGTGGCGCGGGAGCCGGCGAGCAGCGTGTCGGTGCGCCGGGTCGCGGAGGTGGCCATGGCGGGGCCGGCGGTGGCGGCGGTCCTGCGTGGCGTGTTGCCGGGGGGGAGCTGCTTCGCCATACCTGCGCCGTGTCCTCCCCGCTCGCCGAGAAACTGCCTGCCGGTGCGCTGCTGCACTGGTACGACCGCCACCGTCGGGGCATGCCGTGGCGTGCCCTGCCGGGCGAGGTGCCGGACCCGTATCGCGTGTGGCTGAGCGAGATCATGCTGCAGCAGACCACCGTCGCGGCGGTAATACCGTATTTCGCGCGGTTCCTCGCGCGGTTTCCCACGGTCGAGGCGCTGGCGGCAGCGCCGGACGAGGCGGTGATGGCGGCGTGGGCGGGGCTTGGCTACTACGCGCGGGCGCGCAACCTGCTGGCGTGCGCCAGGGCGGTGGTGGCGCGGGGCGGGTTCCCGGGTGACGTGGAGGGGCTGCGGGCGCTGCCGGGGATCGGGGCGTACACCTCGGCGGCGGTGGCGGCGATCGCGTTCGGGGTGCCGGTGGTGCCGGTGGACGGCAACGTCGAGCGGGTGGTCTCTCGGCTGTTCGCGATCGAGGTGCCGCTGCCGGCGTCGCGGCCGGCGATCGGGGTGGCGGCGGCGCGGCTGGGGGAGGATGCGGCGGCGCGGGCGCGGCCGTCGGATTTCGCGCAGGCGCTGTTCGACCTGGGGGCGACGGTGTGCGTGCCGGCGGCGCCGGCATGCGGGGTGTGTCCGTGGATGGGCGGCTGCGAGGGGCGGCGGCAGGGGGTGGCCGCAGGGCTGCCGAGCAAGCTGGCGCGCAAGGCGCGGCCGGTGCGGCGGGGCGCGGTGTTCCTGGTACGCGACGGGGTGGGGCGCGTGCTGCTGCGGCGGCGTCCGGGCGTGGGGCTGTACGGAGGGATGACGGAGCTGCCGGGCACCGAGTGGCGGGAGGCGGCGTGGGGGCGCGAGGAGGTGCTGGGGGAGGCGCCGGTGGAGGCCGAGTGGCGGCTGGCGGGCGAGGTAAGGCACGGGCTGACGCATTTCGAGCTGCGGCTCGATGTGTATGCGGCGGAGGTGGCGATGGTGGCGGGCAAGGGCATGCTGTGCGGCGTGGACAGGCTCGGGGAGCAGGCGCTGCCCACGGTGATGCGGCGGTGCGTGGCGGCAGGGCTGGCGGCGCTGGATGCTGGGATGCCGGCAGCGAGGGAGGCGCCAGGGCTGCTCGATGGCGTCCCGCCCGGTGCAGGGCGTGCTGCAACCCGGGGCGGGGCATCCGGTTAGGAGGTCATCCGAAGCGGAGAGTGGCGATGTGGCGTGACGTGATGGCGGCCGGGCTTGCGGCAGGGCTGGTTCTCGGAGCCGTACAGGCACGGGCGCAGCAGCAGACGGCAACGCCCAGCTCGAACCCGCCGAGGCCGGCAAGCAGCAACCTGCGCGCCTACACGCTGCGCAACATGTCGGGCAAGGTCATCACCGAGGCCCACGCCTACATGAGCAACGACAAGACCGACCTGGTCACGTCGCAGAGCGCCATCCAGACGAACCAGGCGCAGACCTTCGGCACCGACCAGAAAGGCTGCCTCGACCACATCTCCGTCACCTTCAAGGACGGGCAGACGCTGGACTCGGGGAAGATCACCGACTGCCACACGCAGACCATCGTGGTGCGCGCGGACAAGATCACCGGGGACAGCTCTGCCGTGCCGGGGGCGACGCCGCCGGCCAATCCGTCGGACCACTGAAGGCAGGCAAGGTTGAGGCT
>CAXSER010000297.1:0-3998 GCA_964236315.1 uncultured Acetobacteraceae bacterium
TCGGGCCGACGAGGCCGAGAGCGCAGCGCTGGCCCGCGCGGCCCACCGCGGCGACCGCGCCTTCCGCGTGCACGGAGCGCACCCTTGCCTCCAGCCCCGCGGGCGAGAGCACCAGGCGGTCGCCGACGCGCACCTCGCCCGCATGCGCCGTGCCAGTCACGACAAGGCCCACGCCGGGCAGGGTGAACGCGCGGTCCACCGCGAGGCGGAACCCGTCCGCGGCGGTCCCTGCCCTCCGGCGCGAGGTCTCGCCCGCCCGGTCCGTGTCCGGCTGGTGGCTCGCGTCCTGCGGGGGGTCGGCGCCTGTCCGGCGCTGCGCGTCGAGCGACGCCGCGGCCACCGCGAGGTGCGCGGCAAGCGCCTCGATCCCGTCGCCGGTGACGCTGGAGCACGCCAGCACCGGCGCCTCCGAGAGGCCGGTGCCGGCCAGCAGCGCGCGCACCTCGGCGGAGGCCTCGGCGAGGCGCGCCCGGCTCGTCCGGTCGGACTTGGTCAGCGCCACCACACCGCGCCGCACGCCGAGCAGGTCCAGGATCGCCAGGTGCTCCAGGGTCTGCGGGCGCGGACCCTCGTCGGCGGCGACCACCAGGAGGGCGAACTCGCCGCCGGTGGCGCCGGCCAGCATGGTGCGCACCAGGGCCTCGTGGCCGGGAACATCGACGAAGGCCAGGGCGTGCGCTGTGCCGGCGTCGCGGAAGGCATAGCCCAGCTCGATGGTGATGCCGCGGGCGCGCTCCTCGGGGAGGCGGTCGGTGTCGGTGCCGGTGAGCGCGCGCACCAGCGCGGTCTTGCCGTGGTCGATGTGGCCGGCGGTGACGACGATCATGGCAGCAGTGTGCGCGCGGGGGAGGAAGCAAGGCCAGAGGCTCCGCCTCTGGACTCCGCCAAAGGCTCGCCTTTGGAAACCTGACTCAAGCAAGGCCGGTCCAGGGCAGAGCCCTGGCCTTGCCGCAGTCAGGGGAGGACCCATCGCGGGCCCTCCCCTGCCCCGTCAGCGGATGCGTGTCTCCGCCAGCTCCGACATGCAGGTGTCGTAGGCCGTGAAGTCGACCCGCTCGGTGACCGCGAACAGGGTGTGCGGCGAGACCAGGAAGAGCGTCTTGGCCTGGTCGTGGACGTAGCGCTCAACCTCGCGCACCACGCCCTCCTGCGCGGGCTGGTGCGGCGTGCGCAGCAGCCTCGCGTAGAGCGCGTCGAACCCCGCGTCCTCCGGCCCGGCGCGCAGCCCGCCGTTGGCGCCGAAGAACTCGCGGTGCACCACGCCCACCGGGAACTGCGGGCTCCAGTCGAAGTGCCAGGTCAGGCGCATGTCCCACTGCGCGGGCTCGTCCTTGCCGTAGACGACCTGCACGGCGATGCCGGCCTCGCCGAGCTGGCGGACCAGCTCGTCGCAGACCGGCTCCCAGTCCCGCGAGGACAGCAGGACGAAGGTGCGCCCGTCCAGGCGGCCGGCCAGCGTGCTGGCCGCCACCTTGTCGAGCGCGTAGGGCTGCAGCGTGGCGTCCGCGCCGTAGCGGCCCGGCTGGATCAGCGCCGGGATCACCGTGGCGTGGCCGTCGAGCGCGATCACGATCGCCTCGCGGTTCACGGACCGGTTGAGCGCACGGCGCATCTCCACGTCGCGCCAGGGGGAGTCCCCGGGCGTCTCGTTGAACACGCCGACCAGGACGGTCTTCGCGGCCTTCGTCACGAGCCGGCCCTTGTCGCCGCCGCTGAAGCTGCGCGCCTCGGCAGGACTGAGATCCATCACGACGTCGACCAGGCCATCGCCGGCCTCGACGGAGCGCAGGGCCGCGTCCTTGCCGGTGGCGTTGTCGTAGACGATCCGCACGGCCGGGATCCGCTCGGGATTCCAGTGCGTCGGGTTGGGCTCAAGCACGATTTTCGGGGTGCGCTCGTCGATCCTCGAATAGCCCTCGGCAAGCACGAATGGACCAGTCCCCCACGGACCGGGCGCATCGATGACTCACCAGTGGCCTTCGGCGGACCCCGTCTTCGGGTCGACGAAGCCCCACTCGTTCCAGAACCGGGTCGAGGGCATGTGCATGCCGCGCAGCTTCATCAGAGCGGCGGCGTCGCCGCCAGGGAAGCGCATGCGCACCGTGTTCTCGTCCACCACGGTCAGCGTGGTGTCGGGCGCGAAGTTGAGGAAGGCGCCGGGCGGGTGCGGGTTGGTCCACTCCTGGACCTTGTCGAAGGCGAGCTTGAACGAGCTGGCGTCGTACTTCTCGCCGTCCTGGTACACCGCGTTGCGGCGCATATCGAGTTCCAGGGTCTCGTCGTCGATCCAGGACCAGCCTGCAGCGAGGCTCGGCTGGCCCATGCCCTCATGGTCGACCCGGTTGGGCTCCTCCATGGTGTTCCAGGTGATCGACAGCCAGTTCACCGGGGATGGGTCGACCACCGTCACCGTGTTGTGGGGTCCCCATTGCTGGCCCCCCGGGCTCGCGCCCACAGTCGTCGCGGCTGACACGCTGCGTTCCTCCTGCTGCTGATCCCGCCTGTTTCCGGCGGCGGGCGGGAGGGTAGGCACAATGCGGGTCGGAGGGGAACCGGAGGCTGCAGGAAGACGGCAAGGCCGGGCTCTGCCCGGACCCGCCAAAGGCCAGGGGCCTCTGGACACCCATCTTTAAGTAATGGTTTCCAAAGGCGAGCCTTTGGCGGAGCTCGAGGCAGAGCCTCGACCTTGCTTCCTCTAGGGCAGCGACGCGGCGAAGGTCGGCCGCATCGAAACGCCGGCGCGCTGCTCGTAGGCGTATCCGAGGGCCAGGACCTTCGCGTCCGACCAGGCCGGGCCGATGATCGACAGGCCGACCGGCAGGCCGGCGACCGCGCCCATCGGCACGGTGAGGTGCGGCACGCCGGCGACCGCGGGCAGCGTGGAGGTGCTGCCCATGGCGTGGTCGCCGTTGATCGTGTCGACCAGCCAGGCCGGGCCCATCGTCGGGGCGACCAGCGCGTCGAGCCTGCCTTCGGCCAGCATGCGGTCGATCCCCTCCGGGCCGGCGAGGCGCCGGGCGGTGGCGAGTGCCGCCTGGTAGGCGGGATCGTCCAGGCCGGGGCCTGCCTGCGCCTTCGTGAACAGCTCCTGGCCGAACAGGGACAGTTCCTGCGCGGCGTGGGCGTCGTTGAACGCGATCACGGCGGCGAGCGAGCGCGCTGTCACCGCCGGCGCGGCGTCGGCGAGGTAGGCGTTGAGGTCGGCCTTCAGCTCGGTCGTCAGCACCAGGCCTTCGGCGTCGGCGATGCGCTGCTGGGGCGCGATCTCGACAGAGTCGGGCGGCGGGGTGCCAGGGAGGGCGTCGATCTCCACCAGCACGGCACCGGCGGCGCGCAGCGTGTCGAGGGCGTGCTCGAACACCGCGTCGGTCTCGGGGTGGAAGCCGGCGGAGAAGCGCATCACGCCGAGGCGGGCGCCGTGCAGGGCGGAGGGGTCGAGAGCCGCAAGGTAGTCCGCTGGGTGGGCGTCGGCGTCGCGGGTGGCGGGGTCGAGGGGGTCGCTGCCGGCGATGGCGCCGAGCAGCAGGGCGGCGTCACGCACGCTGCGCGCCATGGGGCCGGCGGTGTCCTGGCTGTGCGCGATCGGCACGACGCGGGCACGCGAGACCAGGCCGAGCGTGGGCTTGAGGCCGACGATGCCGGTGAGCGAGGCCGGGCAGGTGATGGAGCCGTCCGTCTCGGTGCCGATCGCGGCCGTCACCATGCCGGCCGCGACGGCTGCGGCGCTGCCGGAGCTGGAGCCGCAGGCGGAGCGGTCGAGCGCGTAGGGGTTGCGGGTCAGGCCGCCGGCGGCGCTCCAGCCGCTGATCGAGCGCGAGCCGCGGATGTTGGCCCACTCGCTGAGGTTGGCCTTGCCGAGGATCACCGCGCCGGCCGCGCGCAGGCGGGCGACCAGCGGGGCATCGCGGCCGGTGACGTTGCCGGCCAGCGCCAGCGAGCCGGCGGTGGTGAAGAACGGCTCGAACACGCGCGCCACCACGTCGGGCGTCATGCCGTGG
>CAXSER010000298.1:0-3998 GCA_964236315.1 uncultured Acetobacteraceae bacterium
TGCGTGGCCGAGGGCGGCGGAAACCTGCTAGTCAGCCAAGAGCGCAGGGATGGTGTACGTCCGGTTAACCCGGAGGACCTATGGTTGCGCGACAGGCACATGCGCACGCATCCGCCGAGAGGGCCTGGCCGCCATGATGACGATCCTGATCATCGACGACAGCATGACCAACCGGAAGATATACTCGAGGCTTGCCGCCTCGCTGCAGGCCGACATCAGGACGCTGTGCTTCGACCGCTCGACCGCGGCGCTCGACTGGCTCGCGGGCAACTCCGCCGACCTGGTGATCACCGACTTCAAGATGCCGCAGATGGACGGCGCCACCTTCACCCGGCGGCTGCGCGAGCGGCCGCAGGACGGCGACATCCCGGTCATCGTGGTGACCGCGTACAGCGACCACGCGTTCCGCATGGAGGCGCTGGAGGCGGGCGCCACGGACTTCCTGCTCACCCCGGTGGACCACTACGAGTTCGTGGCGCGCGCGCGCAACCTGCTCCGGCTCAGGAGCCAGCAGCGCATCATCCAGGCGCGCGCCGAGACGCTGCAGGACGAGCTGGCCCGCACGCGCCAGGCGCACGACGCCCTGCTGCGCGACAGCCACGAGGCGCTCGCCGAGATCATCGACACCGTGCCGGCACTGATCAGCGCCACGCGGCGCGACGGCTCGTGCCTGTTCATCAACGAGGGACTGGCGCGCTTCGTGGGCATCGCGCGCGACGACGCGGAGCGGCGCGACCTCGACGCGCTGTTCGGCGCCGGGCACGCGCGCACCAGCCTGGCGCTGAACGAGGTGGTGTTCGAGACCGGCGCCGCGCTGCCGGCGCGCGAGGAGACCCTGGTCGACCGCGCCGGGCAGAGCCGCACGTTCCTGACCGCGCGCACGCCGCTGCGCCGGGCGGGCGCCGAGGTGGTCGGCGTGCTGACGACCTCGCTCGACATCACCGAGCGCAAGGTGGCCGAGGAGCGGCTCAGCCACCTCGCGCACCACGACTCGCTGACCGACCTGCCGAACCGCGCGCTGCTGCGCCAGCGGCTGCGCCAGGCGCTGGCGCGCGGCAGGCGCGGCGACCGCTCGTTCGCGCTGCACTTCATCGACCTCGACCGCTTCAAGGCGATCAACGACGCGCTCGGGCACTACTTCGGCGACCAGGTGCTGGTCGCGGTCGGCGAGCGGCTGACCCGGATGATGGCGGCGGGCGACACCGTGGCGCGGCTCGGCGGCGACGAGTTCGCGATCCTGCAGTCCGGGGTGGGGGGGCCGGACGACGCGGCGGCGCTGGCGGCGCGGATCATCGAGGGCATGGGCCAGCCGCTGGTGTGCGAGGGCCAGGAGGTGACGATCGGCGCCAGCATCGGCGTCACCATCCACCCGCGCGACGGCGCCGACGAGGACGACCTGCTGCGCAACGCCGACCTCGCGATGTACCGCGCCAAGGCGGCGGGGCGCGACACCTGGTGCTTCTTCGCCGAGGGCATGAACCCCGGCGCGCGCGACGCGATGCAGACCGAGGCGGACCTGCGCAACAGCGTGGCGCGCGGCGAGCTGCTGCTGCACTACCAGCCGCAGGTCGACCTCGCGACCGGGCGGATCGTCGGCGCGGAGGCGCTGCTGCGCTGGGCGCGGCGCGGCCACGGGCTGGTGCAGCCGGGCAGCTTCATAGCGCTCGCCGAGGAGACCGGGCTGATCCTGGTGATCAGCGAGTGGGTGCTGCGCGAGTCGTGCCGGCAGGCGGCGGCGTGGGCGCAGGACGGGCTCGGGCCGATCCGCCTGGGGGTGAACCTGTCGCCGGTGCAGTTCCGCCGCCAGGACGTCTACGACCTCGTGGTGCGCACCCTGGCCGAGACCGGGCTGGCGCCGGGGCTGCTGGAGCTGGAGCTGACGGAGAACATCCTGATGGAGAACGCCGACGACGCGGTCGCCGCCCTGCAGCGGCTGCGCTCGATCGGGGTGATGCTGTCGGTGGACGACTTCGGCACCGGCTACTCGTCGCTGAGCTACGTCAAGCGCTTCCCGCTCAACCGGCTCAAGATCGACCAGTCCTTCGTGCGCGGCCTGGGCACGGACGTGAGCGACACCGCGATCGTGCAGACGATCCTGGAGCTGGGCCACCTGCTGCAGCTCAAGGTGATCGCGGAGGGGATCGAGAGCGAGGCGCAGATGACCTGGCTGCGCCAGGAGGGCTGCGAGGAGGGGCAGGGCTTCTTCTTCAGCCGGCCGGTGCCGGCGGCGGAGTTCGCCGAGCTGCTGCGCCGGCAGGGGGCGCCGGCGCTGGCGGCGCTGGCGACGTGAGGCGGAGGGCGCCCGGCAGGCAGGCAGGGTCGAGGCTCTGCCTCGAACTCCGCCAAGGGCCGGGCCCTTGGATCGCCTTCCCTAGGTCAGGGAAGCCAAGGGTCGCCGGACCCTTCGCGGGCTCGGGCAGGACCCGACCTTGCCTGTCTGCGGGCCAGGCATGAGCGCGGCGTCCGGCCTCGGGCAGGCGATGCTGGCCGCGCAGGGCGGGCAGGCCGGCGCGGGCTCGGGCGGCGAGCTGGAGATGGCGCGCAACCGGCTGGCGTTCGGCTGCCTGGGCGTGGCGTTCCTCGTGGCGCTCCACCACGGCGCGGTCGCGGCGGCGCTCGAGCTGCTCGTGGCCTACGTCGTGGCCGCGGTGGCGATCCTGGCGCACATCCTGGCCCGGCCGGCGCGCTACCGCGTGCGGCGGCTGCTGGCGATCGTGGCGGACTCCACGATCCTGTCGTGCGAGCTGCACATGGGCGGCGAGCCGGTGTCGCTGTTCTTCTGCCTCTATCTCTGGATGGTGTTCGGCAACGGGTTCCGCTTCGGCGTGGACTGGCTGCGCGCGGCCACCGTCGCCGCCAGCCTCGGCTTCCTCGCGACGTGGCTGAGCACGCCGTTCTGGCTCGGGCAGGGGCACCTGGCGGCGGGGCTGATGGCCGGGCTCCTCGGGCTGCCGCTGTACGCGGGCGTGCTGATCCGGCGGCTGTCGCAGGCCAGGCTGGCGGCGGAGGCCGCGAGGCGGGTGGCCGAGGACGCAAGCCGGGCGAAGACGCTGTTCCTGGCCAGCGTGAGCCACGAGCTGCGCACGCCGCTGACCGCGATCATCGGCATGGGCGGGCTGCTGCGCGACACCGCGCTGCGCCCGGAGCAGCGCGAGATGACGCAGACCGTCGAGGACGCGGCGCGCTCGCTGCTGGGGCAGATCAACGGGCTGCTCGACTTCTCGCGCATCGAGGCCGGGCGGATGCCGGTCGAGCCGGCGGAGTTCGACCTCGCCGAGCTGCTGCGCGAGCTGCGCAGCCTGGTGACGGTGCAGGCGCGCGACAAGGGCATCCGCGTGGACATCAACGTCACCCCGCGCACCCCGCGCCGCATCCTGGCGAGCCGTCGCCACCTGTCCGACATCGTCACCAACCTGCTGAGCAACGCGGTGAAGTTCACGGCACAGGGCGGCGTGCTGATCGCGGCCGACCTCGTGCGCGGCGAGGCGGGAGAGGCGCGGCTGGTGGTGGAGGTGTGCGACACCGGCATCGGCATCGCGCCCGAGGCGCAGGCGCGCGTGTTCGAGACCTTCACCCAGGCCGACGCCAGCATCCTCAACGACTACGGCGGCACAGGGCTCGGGCTGTCGATCGCGCGACGTCGGGCGGAGCTGCTCGGCGGCAGGCTGGAGCTGCGCAGCGCGCCCGGCGTCGGCAGCACCTTCCGGCTGGACGTGCCCGTGGACGTGCCCGTGGACGTGCCCACGGACGTGCCCACGGATGTGGCGGCGGGCGGGGCAGGCGACGCGCAGGCCGGGTCGCTGCACGGCGTCGAGGTGGTGCTGCTCGCGGGCGAGGGCGAGGCGCAGCGCGTGCTGGGCGGGCATCTGCGCGCGTGCGGCGTGGCGGCGCGGCTGTGCTCGGACCCGGAGGCGGCGCTGGCGCTGTTCGCCGCGCACCCGGCGGGCACGGGCGCGCCGCCGGTGCTGGTGGTGGTCGAGGGCGGCCTGGGCTGCGCG
>CAXSER010000299.1:0-3957 GCA_964236315.1 uncultured Acetobacteraceae bacterium
CAGCCCGGCGGCAGCGGCAGTCGCAGCGCCAGCGTGCCGGGCGCCCCGCGCGGCAGGGGCGCGCCGGCGTCGTCGAGGGCCGCGACGTCGTATCCCGGGCATGCGCGGCCCGCCGAGCCGGGCAGCGGCGGGAACAGGCCGTGGCCGAGGAAGGACGCGGTGATCGGCCACCCGGTCTCCGTCTGCCACCAGTGGTCGACGACGGGCACGCCGAGCCGCGCCGCCGCCCAGGTCGCGGTGGCCGGATCGCAGCGCTCGCCGGCGAGGTACAGCGCGTCCAGGCGCGAGAGGTCGTGGGCGCCGATATGGCGGCCGTCCGGGTCCTGCTGGCGGATGGCGCGCAGCGCGGTGGGCGCGGTGAACAGCAGCCGCACGCCGTGCTCCGCGCAGACGCGCCAGAACGCGCCGGCGTCGGGGGTGCCGACCGGCTTGCCCTCGTAGAGCACGGTGGTGCAGCCGGCGAGCAGCGGCGCGTAGACGATGTAGCTGTGCCCCACGACCCAGCCGATGTCGGAGGCGCACCAGAACGTCTCGCCCGGCCGGCGCCCGTAGATCGAGGCCATGCTGTGCAGCAGCGCCACCGCGTGGCCGCCGCCGTCGCGCACCACGCCCTTCGGCTTCCCGGTCGTGCCCGAGGTGTAGAGGATGTAGAGCGGGTCGGTCGCGGCGACCGGCACGCAGGGGTGCGGGTCGGCCGCCGCCATCGCCTCCGCCAGGTCGGCGTCGCGCCCGGCGCGCAGGTCGGCGCGCAGCATCGGGCGCTGCAGCACCAGGCAGCGCTCCGGCTGGTGGGCGCTGAGCGCCAGGGCGTCGTCGAGCAGGGGCCTGTAGGCGACCAGGCGCCCCGGCTCGATCCCGCAGCTCGCCGAGACGACCACGCGGGGGCGGGCGTCCTCGATGCGCTTGGCCAGCTCCGGCGCCGCGAAGCCGCCGAACACCACGGAATGCACCGCGCCGAGCCGGGCGCAGGCCAGCATCGCCATCACCGCCTCGGGCACCATCGGCATGGTGATCACCACGCGGTCCCCGGCCCGCACGCCCGACGCCGCCAGGGCTCCGGCCAGGCGCGCGGTGTCGTCGCGCAGCCCGGCGTAGGTGAAGGTGCGCCGCTCGCCGGCGGCCGGGCTGTCCCACACCAGCGCGGGCTGCGCGCCGCGGCCGGCGTCGACGTGGCGGTCGAGGGCGTTGTGGCAGACGTTGAGCCGGGCGTCGGGGAACCACTGGCCGAAGGCGCCGGCCGCCGGGTCGAAGGCGCGCCGCGGGGCGCGGTCCCAGTCGAGGGCGGCGGCGGCGCGCATCCACCAGGCCTCCGGGTCGGCCTGCCACGCGGCGTAGGCCTGGGGGTAGCGCGAGCCGGTCACCGGACGGCCTGCGACCCGGCGAAGCCGATCAGCAGGCAAGGTTGAGGCTCTGCCTCAAACTCCGCCAAAGGCTCGCCTTTGGAATCCACTTGTCTGAGCAAGGCCGGTCCAGGGGCGGCTCCCTCCGGTGGCCTTTCCAACGATCCAGGCGGATCGCTGGAACCTTTGGCCACCTCCGCCTGGCGGGTCCGGGCAGAGCCCAGCCTTGCTTGCTTCACGGATTCCGCTCCCCCGAACGCGGCAGCACGGTTGCGATGATGGAACGGTCGAGCGCCTCGTAGCCGGCGTAGTCGATCGTCTCGTACAGCTCGGCGCGGGTCTGCATGTGCTCGAGGTGGTTGTGGGTGCCGCCGTCCTGGCGGATCGCGGCGTAGAGGCGCTGCTGCGCGCGGGCGGAGACGCGCAGGCTGCTGACCGGCCAGATCACCATGCGGTAGCCCAGGGCCTCGAACTCTGCGGCGGTGAGGAACGGCGTGCGGCCGAACTCGGTCATGTTGGCGAGCAGGGGCACGCCCGGCAGGCGGCGGGCGAACTCGGCGAGCATGTCGGCCGAGTGCAGCGCCTCGGGGAAGATCGCGTCCGCGCCGGCCTCGACGTACAGCTTCGCCCGCGCGACCGCGCCGTCCATGCCCTCGCTAGCGGCGGCGTCGGTGCGGGCCATGACGACCAGGTGGCGCCGGGCGCGCACGGCGGCGGCGACCTTGGCGGCCATGTCGCGCGGGTCGGCGAGTCGCTTGTCGTCGAGGTGGCCGCACTTCTTGGGCAGCAGCTGGTCCTCGATGTGCACGGCGCCCGCGCCCGCGTCCTCGAAGGCGCGGACCATGTGCATGACGTTGAGCGCCTCGCCGTAGCCGGTGTCGCCGTCGACCAGCACTGGGAGCTGGGCGGCGCGGCTGACCTGGCGGATGAAGAAGCACACCTCGTCGACGGTGATCACGCCGAGGTCGGGCAGGCCCATGCTGGCGGTCATCGCGGCGCCGGACAGGTAGAGCGCCTCGAAGCCGGCGGCGCGCGCCTGGAGCGCGGCCTGGCCGTTGTGGGCACCGGGAGTCTGCAGGATGGCGGGGCGGGCGAGCAGGGCGCGGAAGCGCTCGCCGGCGGGGGTGGCGGGGAGGTCGGCGGCGACGAGGTAGGTCATGGGAGGCTCCGAAGGAGGAAAGGCCAGGGCCCTGCCCCGTCACCTGGAAGCGGGGACCCGCCGGGGGCAGGCGCCCCCGGACCCGCGCAACGAGGGCAGGCGGATCGTGCCTCAGGCCCGGGTATCGGTTTCCGAAGGCGAGCCTTCGGCGGAGTCCAGAGGCAGGGCCTCTGGCCTTCCTTCGCTACCTTTCCTCCAGCGGAACGAACGCGCGGTTCTCCGGCCCGGTGTAGTGGCCCGTGGGCCGGATGATCTTGCCGTCCTCGCGCTGCTCCAGGACGTGCGCCGCCCAGCCGGATGTGCGCGCGATCACGAAGATCGGCGTGAACATCGCGGTGGGGATGCGCATCGCGCTGTAGGCGACCGCGCTGAACCAGTCGAGGTTGGGGAACATGCGCTTCGCGTCGGCCATCACCGCCTCGATGCGCTCGGCGACCGCGAACAGCCCGGGACTGCCGGACGGCTCGGAGAGCGCGCGGGCGACGCGCTTGATGACGACGTTGCGCGGGTCGCTCACGGTGTAGACGGGGTGGCCGAAGCCGATCACGACCTCCTTCGCGGCGATGCGGGCGCGGATGTCGGCCTCCGCGGCGTCGGGGGTGGCGTAGCGCTGCTGGATCTCCAGGGCGACCTCGTTGGCGCCGCCGTGCTTGGGGCCGCGCAGGGCGCCGATGCCGGCGGTGATCGCGGAGTACAGGTCCGAGCCGGTGCCGGCGACGACGCGGGCGGCGAACGTGCTCGCGTTGAACTCGTGCTCGGCGTACAGCACCAGCGAGGTGTGCATCGCGCGGCGCCAGGCGTCCTCGGGCGGGCGGCCGTGCAGCAGGTGCAGGAAGTGGCCGCCGATGCTGTCGTCGTCGGTCTCGACCTCGATGCGCCGGCCGCTGTGCGAGAAGTGCCACCAGTACAGCAGCATCGACCCGAGGCAGGCCATCAGCCGGTCGGCGATGGCGCGCGCGCCGGCGGGGTCGTGGCCGTGCGCCTCGGGCAGCGCGCACCCCAGCGCGGAGCAGCCGGTGCGCAGCACGTCCATCGGGTGCGCGGCGGCGGGCAGCGCCTCCAGCGTCGCGCGCACCGCGCCGGGCAGGCCGCGCAGGGCGCGCAGGCGCTCCTTGTAGGCGCGCAGGCCGGCGGCGTCGGGCAGGGCGCCGTGCACGAGCAGGTGGGCGATCTCCTCGAACTCGCAGCGCTCCGCGACGTCGAGGATGTCGTAGCCGCGGTAGTGCAGGTCGTTGCCGGTGCGGCCCACGGTGCACAGCGCCGTGTTGCCGGCGACCACGCCGGAGAGGGCGACGCTCTTCTTGGGCTTCGGCGCGTCGCTCATGCGGGGCTCCTGGAAAGGAAGCAGGGCCGGGCTCTGCCCGGACCCGCCAGGCGGAGGTGGCCGAAGGTTCCGGCGATCCGCCTGGATCGTCGGAAAGGCCACCGCAGGGAGCCGCCCCTGGACCGGCTTCTCTT
>CAXSER010000300.1:0-3957 GCA_964236315.1 uncultured Acetobacteraceae bacterium
CCCCGGCGCGCGCCCGCCCCGCCCGTCGCCGCCGCTCACGCCGCAGCGGCCGCCGCGTCGCCCAGCAGTCCGACCCCGAGCGCATAGAAGTCCGACGGGTTGTACCGACGGATCGCCTTGAAGTTCGCGTACACCAGGAAGGCGTCCCCCCCCGCCCCGTCCGGCAGCAGCAGCGCAGCCTGCACCCCGTGTCCGTCCGCCCGGAACGCTCCGCCGTCCTCGCGCCGCACGCCCTCGCGCTCCCACTGCGCGACCGTGCGCACGTCGTCGCGCCCCCCTGGCGCAGTCATCCCCGCGGGCACCCGCACCGGCTGCCCCCACACCTCGCCCGCCTTCCACCCCGACCGCGCCAGGTAGTTGCCCACCGAGGCGAACACGTCCGGCAGGCTGGTCCAGATGTCGCGCCGCCCGTTGCCCGTGAAATCCACCGCATACCGCAGGTACGAGCTGGGCATGAACTGCGGCTGCCCCATCGCCCCCGCGTACGACCCCGTCATCCCCAGCGGCGCCACGTCCCCATGGTCGAGAATCCGCAGCGCGTTCATCAGCTCCGAGCGGAAGAACGCCGCCCGCCGCCCGTCGTACGACAGCGTCGCCAGCGCCTCGACCACGTTGAACGTCCCCGTCTTCGCCCCGAACCCCGACTCGAGCCCCCAGATGCCGACGATCACCCTCGGGTCGACCCCGTACTTCTGCCACACCTCGGTCAGCACGCCCCGGTTGCGCGCGAACGCCGCCCGCGCCGCCTCCAGCCGCGACTGCGGCAGCACACGCGCCCGGTACTGCGCCCAGGTCAGCGTGAACTCCGGCTGGTGGCGGTCCAGCTCCAGAACGCGCGCGTTCGGCCCCGCCCCGAACGGCGCCGAGCGCAGCGTGGCGTCGGAGATCCCCGAGCGCCGCGCCTCCGCGCGCACCCCATCGAGGAACCCCGCGTACGACCCCTCCTGGGCCAGCGCCGGGAGCGGCAGGAGCACGGAGGACGCGATCAGGAGTCGGCGTGAGAGCATGCCCGAGCATGTGCCACACCGGCGCGCAGGGCCGCAACCGCCGCGCGAAGCAGGCAGGCAAGGCCGGGCTCTGCCCGGACCCGCCAGGGGCGAGCCGCCCCTGGACCGGCCTCCAAAGAGGAAGACCGCGCCAGCAACCGGACCCGAACAGGAGGTTTCCAAAGGCGAGCCTTTGGCGGGGTCCAGGGGCAGAGCCCCTGGCCTTCCCTGGCCTCAGAACTTCGTCGACACCGCCAGCGACCCGAAGTTGAACAGCCCGCTCTTCTGCCCGTTGAACTGCACGGTCTGGAACGTCTGCGTGTAGCTCACCCGCACGCCGCGGAACAGCAGAGCCAGCCCCGCCGAGAACTCGCCCACGTCCCACTTCTTCGAGACGTGCGGGCTGTACTGCCGCAGCAGATCCCCCTGCAGCGACGCGTCGTACGCGACGGCCTGCCCGTCCACGCCCCCGAACGCGTACCACGCGAACGGCCGGGTCGCCGTGTAGGCGTCCGTCCCGTTCTGCCCGTACTGCGACGTGGACGGCCCGAAGTCGCTGTCCAGCCCCTGCCCGATGCGCACCAGGCCGCCGACCTGCGCGTACGTCCGCACGTCCCCGCCCGCGACCTTGGCCGACGGCAGCACGTCGATGCCGATCCCGCCCGCGTACGGCGCGCGGAACCCGGCCACCGGCACGCGGTACGTCCGCTGCACCAGGAAGTTGAACGCGACCTCGTCGGGCACCTGCGAGTTCCAGCCCCGGTTCGGCGTGTCGCCGATGATGTCGTGGAACCCGTTCTGCACGTTCTCGCCCGCGGCATCCGGCCCGATCACGCCGAGGCTGACCGAGGCGAAGTCGCGCCGCAGGTCCGTGTCGTGGATCAGCCCGAAGTTGGCGAGCAGCTGCCCCTCGTAGGGATGGTCGTGCGGGCTGGGCACGTCGAGCTGGGTCTGGCGCGGCGTGAAGATCGACTGGTTCAGCGTGATGCTGATCCGCTGCACCCCGTCGCCCCACACCCGCTGCCCGAGCTCGGCCAGCGGCGCCGGCACCATCCCGGTCGGCGACACCCAGCCGCCGCGGATGCCGCTCGTGTAGTACTGGTCCGACGTGCCGTGCTGGGTGGAGACCGCGTCATTCTCGACCTGCAGCGTCCAGATGCTGTTCGGGTCCTGCAGCGGCGCCGCCCCCGCTGGTGCCGCGGCCGGCACCGCCGCCAGCAGCGCAGCCGCCGCGACCCCCGCGGCCGCCCGACCCGCGCCGCGTGCGGCCGCAGGGCGTGCCGCCACCCGGGGGACAGAATGCCGGGCCAGCCTGCTGTGTCGCGTCATCACCGTTCCACCAAACCTGATCTTAACCGTTTGTGTCCTACAATCGGCGCGCGCGGCAAGGAACCCCTGCCCCGCACGCGCGCTGGCGCCCCGGACACGGGCGCGCCGCCCGCATGCGAGGCGGGCCGATCTTGCCCGTGCCAGGGCCGGGCGGTAGCGTCCGGCGCACCGGGATGGGTGGCCGAGCGGTTTAAGGCAGCGGTCTTGAAAACCGCCGTGCGTGCAAGCGCACCGTGGGTTCGAATCCCACCCCATCCGCCAGCAAAGACGGGACAGGCTCATGGACAGCGTCGAATGCGTGGTGGTCGGCGCCGGGGTGGTCGGCCTCGCGGTGGCGCGCAGCCTGGCCCGCTCGGGCCGCGAGGTGCTGGTGCTGGAGGCCGAGGACGCGATCGGCACCCACACCTCCTCGCGCAACAGCGAGGTGATCCACGCCGGCATCTACTACCGCGCCGACAGCCTGATGGCGCGCCTGTGCGTCGCCGGCAACGCCATGCTCTACGCCTACTGCGACGAGCGCGGCGTCCCGCACCGACGCTGCGGCAAGCTCATCGTCGCCACCGACGACGAGGAGGCCGGCCGCCTCGCCCAGATCCAGGCGCGCGCCGAGGCCAACGGCGTGCCCGGCATGCGACAGCTCGACGCGGCCGGGGCCCTGGCGCTGGAGCCCAACCTGTCCTGCGTCGGCGCCCTGATGTCCGGCTCGACCGGCATCATCGACAGCCACGCCTACATGCTGGCCCTGCAGGGCGAGCTGGAGGATGCCGGCGGCATGATCGCCCTGCGCTCGCGCCTCGACTCCGCGGAGGTCACGCCCGACGGCATCGCGCTGCACGTCGGCGGCGACGAGCCCCTGCACCTGCTCGCCCGGACCGTGGTCAACTGCGCCGGGCTGCACGCCCCCACGCTCGCGCGCCGCATCTCCGGCCTCCCCGGCGAGGCGATCCCGGGCGAATACTACGCCAAGGGCAACTACTTCACGCTGGCCGGCCGCGCCCCCTTCGACCGCCTGATCTACCCGGTCCCCGTCCCCGGCGGCCTCGGCGTGCACCTGACCATCGACCTCGGCGGCCAGGCCCGCTTCGGCCCCGACGTCGAGTGGATCGACGGCATCGACTACACCGTCGACCCCCGCCGCGCCGACGTGTTCTACGACGCGGTCCGCAAGTACTGGCCCGGCCTGCGCGACGGCGCCCTGTCCCCCGCCTACGCCGGCATCCGCCCCAAGACCGTGCCCAGGGGGGCGCCCGCCCAGGATTTCGCCATCGACGGCCCCGCCGAGCACGGCGTCCCCGGCTTGGTCAACATGTTCGGCATCGAGAGTCCCGGCCTGACCGCCTCCCTCGCCCTCGGCGAGCACGTGCGCGCGGTGCTGGACGCCGCCGCTTGAGGCCACCGACGCTGCGCGGCCAGCTCCGCATCGGCCGGATGCTGCGCCGTGCCGCCCGCCTCGCCACCGCGCTGGCGCAGGAGGTGGTGGCGACGCTGCCGATCCCCCACCACGCCGACCCGCGCGAGCCCCCCGCCCACGCACCGCCCGCCCGCGCACCCGCCCCTCTGGCGCAACCCGACTCCCTGCCGCGCCCGGACCTCCTGCCGCGATCCGGCCCAGCGGGCCTCGCCGAGCCGTCGCACCCCGGCC
>CAXSER010000301.1:0-3933 GCA_964236315.1 uncultured Acetobacteraceae bacterium
GGGTCGAGGCTCTGCCTCGAACTCCGCCAAGGGCCGGGCCCTTGGATCGCCTTCCGTAGGCGAGGCCGGTCCAGGGGCGGCTCGCTCCTGGCGGGTCCGGGCAGAGCCCGGCCTTGCCTGCCTATGTGGCGTGTCCGGTGGCGTCGGCGCGCAGCTCGCGGGCGCGGGCGAGGACGCGGTTCTCGATCTCGCCGGTGGTGGTGGGGCTGACCGGGGCGTCGGTCCAGCGGCCGTTGTCCTGCACCTGGCGGAACAGCGAGACGCGGACGCCGTCGGCGCGGAGCTGGCGGCCGAGGATGTAGGCGGTGGCCTTGAAGCGCTCGCCGCTGGTGGTGGGCGGGGAGTACCAGTCGGTGATGATGACGCCGCCGAACGGGTCGGCGGAGGCGAGCGGCATGAAGCCCAGCGTGTCCAGCGCGCCGCGCCAGAGGTAGGCGTTGACGCCGATGCCGCTGCCCTGCTCGGCGTCGGGGCGGCCGGTCTTGGCGTTGCCGAAGGTCAGGCCGTTGGTGCCGAACAGCTTGCCCTGCGCATCGTCCTTGTGGCGGTAGTCGTTGTACTCGTTCTCGGCCACCGGGCGGACGGTGGGCGCGTTGCTGCCGCAGGCGCCCAGCGCGAGCAGGCCCAGCAGCACGGCGGAGCGGAGTGGCGGATTGGTCATGGCGGCCCTTTGTCGCGGGGCACCACACGCCCCCGTGTCGGCGCGATGTCTAGCCCGCAAGCGGCGGTGCGCCAAGCAGGGGTACGCCGCCCGGGGCGCCGCGGATGCAGTCGACCCGCACGCGGGCCTTGTCCTGCAGGCGCCCGGTGCGGGGCGGAACGCGAGCGGGGCGGTGGATCGCTCCACCGCCCCGCCGGACGTGTCGTGCAGGAGGGACCGCAGCGGGGCCGCTGCGGCGGGGGTGGCTACCAGCTCAGGCCGGTGCCGAAGGCGAGGGCCTGGGCGCGCAGCTTGTTGCCGGTCGGCGCCACGGTGTTGGTGGCGATGTTCACGCCGCCCTGCTTGCGCTGGTCCCAGAGGTAGGAGAGGAACAGCGACACGCCGGGGGCCAGCGCGTAGGTGGCGCCGGCGGCCGCACCCTGGTCGCGCGCCTGGCTGATGCCGGTCTGCGCCAGGTTGCCCTGGTAGGTGTAGTCGATCCACGAGCCGCCGAAGATCAGCGGGCCGACGGTGTAGGTCGCACCCGCGACCCAGGCGCTGCCGACGGTGCCGCCCTGGGTGTCAAGCGCGAACTGGCCGGTGTAGCGGCCGCGCTGGAAGTTGCCCTGCAGCGAGAAGCCCGCGTAGGTCACGGCGACGCCGGTGTCGAACATGTCCAGGCCGGAGAAGCGCTGCGCCGCGGTCAGGGTGGCCTGGCCGTTGTACTTGACGTTGCCGGAGTGGATGTAGGAGCCGGTCGCGGCCAGGCCGACCGGGCCGAAGGTGCCGCGGTAGCGCAGCAGCACGTCGGTGGTGTTCACGCGGCGCGACGTCTCGGCGATCACGTTGGTGGCCGAGGTGCGGGCGCAGCCGGCGGCGGCGTCGGTGCCGTAGACCGCGCCGTTGGCCAGCGGGGCCGTCACTGTGGAGCCGGTGCTCGTGGTCAGCGAGGTGGTGTTGGCGGTGTTGGCCGAGCCGCAGTTGCCGTCGTCGATGTTGGAGTTCGAGGTGTTCGGCTCCCACGAGGCGCCGAAGTCGAAGCCGTAGAACTGCGGCGATAGGTAGACCGCCTTGGCGGTCGAGTAGAAGTTGCCGACGTCGGCGAACGGGTAGTTGAGCTGGGCGTTGCCCGCGAGCTGGTAGTAGACGTCGCCGTTCCAGCCGCCGGCGTCGAAGTTCTCGACGGTGCCGGTCAGGTAGAGCGAGCTGGGGCTGTCGGTCGCGCCGAAGCGGATGGTGCCGAGCCTGTTGGTGCCGAGGTAGCCGAAGGCGCGACGGTAGTACAGCGTGCCCTCGCCGCGGTCGGCCTGGGAGGGCGAGCCGTTGGCGCCGCCGCCCGGGGCCACTGTGTTGTCCTGGCGGATTTCCAGGGCGGCGCCGTACTTCAGGCCGTTGGAGGCGACGCCGTCGAAGCCGGGGTAGAGGCGGGCGTACTCGGCGAAGCCGTAGGTGTTCTGCTTGGTGGTGTTGGTCGCGGTCTGGCCGCGGTAGTCCTTGTCGTCGAAGTAGCCGGCGTAGAAGCGGAAGCGGCCGTTGAGGCGCACGCTGATGGTGCCGGGCGCAGGCGTCGCGGACTGGCCGTCGTCCATGCCGGACTGGTCCATGCTCGCCTGGTTGAACGCCTGGGCGTGTGCCAGGTCCGCGAGCCCCAGGGAGGCACTCAGCATGGCCGCGCTGGCCAGCAGGAGCTTGCGCATCAGTCTCTCCACGTTTTGCCGGACAGCCGGCGACGAAAGCAACGGCGAGCCGATCCCCCGCTCGCGCGACGGCGGGCACGGCCTGCGTGGCAGGCCAGCCGCCCGGATCGGTTCGGTGGCGGAGTATTGCGGTGCGGCACGCGGCCCGGCAATCGCCGATCCGGCCGGTCATGGCCTTTCAGGAACACTGTGGCGCATCGGACACTGGACCGGGGGTGTCAGGCCAGCGCGCCGATCGCCCCGGCGCCGGCGCATGCGGTCGTGTCGCGCAACGTCCGCAGCCGGTCCGCATCGACTCCGCCCAGCACGCAGACCGGGGTAAGCGACTGGCGGGCGAGGATTCTCCAGCGCAGCGGGCCGAGGCTCGCGGCCCCGGGATGGCTCTCGCTCGGCCATGCCGGGGAGAGGAAGGCCAGCGCGGCGCCGGCGCGCGCGGCACGCCGCAGGTCGGCGGCGCCATGCGCCGAACTTGTCACCAATCTGCCACACCGGGGGCCGGGTATCCCGTGACCGTTGCGCAGGTGCACGCCCGCGCCGAGGCTGGCCGCCAGCCGGGGATCGCCGGCGACGCACAGCACCAGGCGGCGGGCGCGGCAGAGGCGCGCGAGGTCCGCCCCGAGCGCGGCGCGTCCGGGGGCGGCGTCGTGGCGCAGGATCACGCCGCACAGGCCGGGCGGCAGCCGCGCCACGGCGGCGCGCGGGTCGGGCAGGCGTTCGGCGTCGGTGAACAGCCACAGCACCGGCAGGGCGTGGCCGGGCAGGCGGGCGCGGCGGCGGCGCGCCTTGACCGCCCGCGCCCAGGCGAGGAGCCTGTGGTCCATGAACGATCCCCTTCCCGGCCTGGCCACTGCGGACACCGGCGCGGCCGGGCCGGTGTCCGGCGCCGCGATGCCCGCTGCCGGGACGCAGGACCACGGCGACGTGGCGCATGCGCTGGCCGTGGTGCGCGCGGCGATCGGGCGGGCGGCGCTCGCCGGCGGGCGCGCGGCGGAGGATGTCACGCTGGTGGCGGTGTCGAAAACCCACCCCGCCGAGAGGATCGCGGCGGCGATCGCGGCGGGGCAGCGCCGCTTCGGCGAGAACCGGGTGCAGGAGGCGCAGGCCAAGTTCCCCGGGCTGCGCGAGGCGACGCCCGGGCTGGTGCTGCACCTGGTCGGCGGGCTGCAGACCAACAAGGCGCGCGAGGCGGTGCGGCTGTTCGACGTCATCGAGGTGCTCGACCGGCCCAGGCTCGCCGACGCCATCGCCGACGCGGTGCAGCGCGAGGGGCGCCAGCCGCGGCTGCTGGTGCAGGTCAACGTCGGCGAAGAGGCGCAGAAGTCGGGGGTGTCGCGCGCCGAGGCGGACGGATTCGTGGACGCGTGCCGGGCGCGCTTCGGCGACGCGCTGGCCGGGCTGATGTGCGTGCCGCCGGCGGGCGAGGACCCCGCGCCGCACTTCGCCTGGCTGGCGCAGAGGGTTGCGGCGCACGGGCTGGGGGTGCTGTCGATGGGCATGTCCGGGGACTATCCGGCGGCGATCGCGGCGGGCGCGACCCTGGTGCGCGTGGGCAGCGCGATCTTCGGCCAGCGCTGAGGCGGCGCCGCGCGCGGATCC
>CAXSER010000302.1:0-2968 GCA_964236315.1 uncultured Acetobacteraceae bacterium
GCCGCCGCGTCCTCCCCCTCCGCGTCCACGCTGTGCCGCAGCACCGAGTGCCGGCACAGCAGCGCGTACAGCTCCCCCGTCATCGCCGTCTCGAACCCGGCGACGCGCCCCGCCTCCAGCCGCACCCACTTCGAGTGGGTCCCCGGCATCACCACCGTTCCCGTCAACCCCGGCTCGCCCCCCAGCACGCCGAGCAGCTGCGTCTCCTCCCCTCGCATCACGTCGCACCGCGCCCCGTCGTCCACCGACAGCCCCGGCACGATCCGCACATCCATCCCGTCGACCGCAACCCGCAGCACCCGCCCGCAGATCTCCCCCACGTCGGCCGGCACCGGAACGTACGCCGCCTCCCGCCATCCCTGCCGCGCGCCCACCATCCCGCACAGCAGCACCCGCCGCACGTCCCCGAACGCCGCCAGGTGCCCGCGCAGCACCCCCTCGAACTCCCCCGGCGCCAGCGTCGCCATGCCCTCCGCGGAACGGCGCTCCGCGAGCACGGAGCCGTCCGCCGCGAGCGCCCACAGGCGCAGGCTGCTCGTGCCCCAGTCGCCGGCGACGAAAGCGATCAAGGTCGGGCTCTGCCCGAACCCGCCAAAGGGCCGAGCCCTTTGGAAACCCTATACCTCAGTAATGGATTCCAAAGGCGAGCCTTTGGCGGAGTTCGAGGCCGAGCCTCGACCTTTCTTGCTGTCACCATTCCGCAAAGCTCCCGTCCTGATGCCGCCACACGGGGTTGCGCCAGCGGTGCCCGACCTTGGCCATCTCGATGACGTGCGCCTCGTCCACCTCGATCCCCAGCCCCGGCCCCTTCGGGATGGCGACGTGCCCGTCCGCGTAGTGGAACACCGACGGGTCGACGAGGTAGTCGAGCAGATCGCTTCCGGTGTTGTAATGGATTCCCAGGCTCTGCTCCTGGATGAACGCGTTGTAGCACACCGCGTCGAGCTGCAGGTTCGCCGCCAGCGCGATCGGCCCGAGCGGGCAGTGCAGCGCCACCGCCACGTCGTACGCCTCCGCCATCGCCGCGATCTTGCGCGTCTCGGTGATCCCCCCCGCGTGCGACGGATCGGGCTGGATGATGTCGACGTAGCCGCCTGCCAGGATCGCCTTGAAGTCCCACCGCGAGTACAGCCGCTCGCCGAGCGCGATCGGCGTGGAGCAGTGGTTGGCGATCTCGCGCAGGTCCTCCGCGTGCTCGCTGAGCACCGGCTCCTCGATGAACATCAGCCGGAACGGGTCGAGCGCCTTCGCGAGCTGCTTGGCCATCGGCCGGTGCACGCGCCCGTGGAAGTCCACGCCGATGCCGAAGTCCGGGCCCACCGCGTCGCGGATCGCGCCCACGCGCGCCAGCACGGCGTCGATCTTGGCGTGGCTGTCGACGTACTGCATCTCCTCCGTCGCGTTCATCTTGATCGCCGTGAATCCCCGCGCTTTCGCGTCCGCCGCCTGCCGCGCCGTGTCGTCCGGCCGGTCGCCGCCGATCCACGAGTACACGCGGATGCGGTCACGCACCGGCCCGCCGAGCAGCTGGTGCACCGGCACCCCCAGCGCGCGCCCCTTGATGTCCCACAGCGCCTGGTCGATCCCCGCGATGGCGCTCATGTGGATCGCGCCCCCGCGGTAGAACCCGCCGCGGTACAGCACCGTCCAGTGGTCCTCGATCGCCGACGGGTCGCGCCCGACCAGGTAGTCCGCCAGCTCGTGCACCGCCGCCGCCACGGTCTCCGCGCGTCCCTCCACCACCGGCTCGCCCCAGCCGCAGACCCCCTCGTCGGTCTCGACCTTGAGGAACAGCCAGCGCGGCGGCACGATGTAGGTGACGAGGCGGGTGATCTTCATGGTCGCGGGTCCCTGGTCGTGCGCGCGGGCTCGCCGCGGGCATGGGCATCGTGGAGGAGGGCAGACACATGACGAGGATGACGGTGAGCGTGGCGCTGCCCACCCGGCACGCGCTGGGCGAGGGCCCGGCGTGGTCGGAGCGCCGCCAGGCCCTCTACCTGGTCGACATCATCGCGCGCCAGGTGCTGCGCTGGCGCCCGGGCCGGCCGCCGCGCGCCTGGACCATGCCGGAGCCGGTCTCCGCCGCGATCCCGCGCCGCGCCGGCGGCCTGCTCGTCACCCTCGCCTCCCAGGTCGCCCTGCTCGACGAGGACGAGGCCGGCGCCCCCGGCGCGCCGCGCCTGACCACCCTCGCGCGCCCCGACCCCGACGGCGCCAACCGCGCCAACGAGGCGCGCTGCGACGCCGCCGGCCGCCTCTGGCTCGGCACCATGCAGAACAACATCGCCCCCGACGGCGGCGACATCCCCATCACCGCCAGCACCGGCGGCCTGTTCCGCGTCGATGCGGACGGCGCAGCCTCGCGCCACGCCGGGGGCATCGGCATCGCCAACACCCTGTGCTGGTCGCCCGACGGCCGCACGCTCTACTTCGCCGACACGCTGCGCAACCGCATCGACGCATACGCCTTCGACCCGCACGCCGGCACCCTCGGCCCGCCCGTGCCCTTCGTCGCCGGCGGCCCCGGCGGCCCGGACGGCTCGGCGATCGACGACGGCGGCTTCCTGTGGACCGCGCGCTGGGGCGCCTCCTGCCTGCTGCGCTACGCCCCGGACGGCCGCGTCGACCGCACCATCGCACTTCCCGCGTCGCAGCCGACCAGCTGCGCCTTCGCCGGCCCCGGCTCGCGCACCCTGTTCGTCACCACAGCACGCACCGGGCTCGCCAGCCCCGCCGAGGCGGACGGCGCGGTGCTCGCCGTGGAGACCGGGATCGACGGCCCGTCCGCCCACGAGTTCGCGGGGTGAGGGCAGGGGAGGCGGGCGGCGCCGGGCCTCGCCCGCGCTGACGGCCCCACGCGCCCGGCACCCCGGCACTGCCACGCCGCGGGACGCGCCGACGTCGCGGACGATCCGCACGTCCCCGCGCGGCTCCCGGCCGAGCGAGCGCACCATGGGCCAGCCTCCCC
>CAXSER010000302.1:2978-3863 GCA_964236315.1 uncultured Acetobacteraceae bacterium
CGTTCGACCAGCTTCCATGCCTGTGGCAGTGATGGTCTCTTGGCGGGCAGAGTAGAGACGCGCTTTCATGTATGACAACAAGTTTGTTCCCGACGGCGCCGCCCCGTCACCCCCCGAGGACGGCGCGCCCGGCGACGTCTTGCCCGGCCGCGCGCCCGGTCTCCCGCCGCAAGGCCTAGCCCCCCAGGGCCCGCCCTCGCACGGCCTGAGCGAGCGTGTGGCCGAGCACCTCGGCCGCCGCATCGTCGCCGGCCAGCCCGCCCCGGGCGCCGCAATCCCCTCCGAGTTCGAGCTGTGCGCGAGCCTGGGCGTCTCCCGCCCGGCGCTGCGCGAGGGCCTGCGCCTGCTCGCCGCCAAGGGCCTGATCGCCACGCGGCGCAAGCTCGGCACCATGGTGCGCCCGCAGTCGGACTGGAACATGCTCGACGCCGCCGTGCTGTCCTGGCACCTGGCCGCCGCCCCCACCGACGCCTTCGTCACCGGCCTGTTCGAGCTGCGCCACATCGTCGAGCCCCCGGCCGCGGCGCTGGCCGCCGCCCGCGCCACCGCCGACGACCTCGCCGCCATCGCCGCGGCCCTGGACGAGATGGCTCGCATCGCCACGGCCGCCCACGACCCGGTGGCCGCCGACCTGCGCTTCCACGAGGCGCTGCTGGCCTCCGCGGGCAACCCCTTCCTGGCCTCCTTCGGCGCGGCCATCGAATCCGCGCTCTCCGCCTCGTTCCGCCTGAGCTGGGACCCCGATGCCCGGGCCGTCGAACGCTCGCTCGCCCAGCACGCCGCGGTGCTGGCCGCCGTGCGCGCCCGCCAGCCCGGGCAGGCGCACGCCGCGATGACCGTGCTGCTGGACTCCGCGGCCGACGACGTGCGCCGCTCGCTCGCCCG
>CAXSER010000303.1:0-3845 GCA_964236315.1 uncultured Acetobacteraceae bacterium
GCGCGCACGTGGTGGTGCCCGCGCTGGGCTACCGGCCGCACGCGCTGCCGGTGCTGGACCGCGACGGGCTGGACGTCGCGCTGCACGCGCACGGCGACGGGCTGCCGCCGCTGGTGGACGGGGGCTGCCGGGTGATGGACGCGCACCGCCGGCCGCTGGCGGGGCTGTACGCGATCGGGCTGGCGGCGGGGTTCCAGCCGCGCGGCGAGCTGGGCGGCGAGGCGAGCTTCGTCGGGCAGCAGAACGGCCTGTGGCTGTGGCAGAACGCGGTCGGCGGGCTGGTGGTCGACGGGCTGCTGGAGGCGGCGGCGCCGCTGCAGGAGCTGGCGGCGGACTAGGCCGGAAGGAAGCAAGGCCAGAGGCTCTGCCTCTGGACTCCGCCAAAGGCTCGCCTTTGGAATCCACTACTTAGGCAAGGGGATCAAAGGGTCCTCGGACCCTTTGCGGGTCCGGGCAGAGCCCGGCCTTACTGCCCTTCCTGCTGCTGCCGGAGCAGCGTCTCCAGGTAGGCGCGCATACGGTCGTACTTGTTGTGCCCGACCCCGCTGTTGAAGTGCACGAAGCCGCGCCGCGGGTCGCTGTCGGCGGGGCTGCCGGCGTGCACGCAGCGCGCGTAGTGGTCGAGCGTGGTGACGTTGGCCGCGCGCGTCTTCTGCAGCACGTAGTTGATGAACGGCTGGTCGAGGTAGGTGTGGTGGTCGTTGCCGTGCCGCTCGCGCCAGGCCTCCCAGCTCGCGCTCACGGTGGCGAAGGGGGCGATCATCAGGTCGGCGTTGCGCGCGGCGATCATGCCAGAGTTGATGCAGCGGGTGAGCCGGTAGTCCCAGTTCCTGTCGTGCTCGGCGAGGAAGCGGCCGAACCAGTTGGTCGCGCCGGCATTGGCCTCGTGCAGGTTGGCGCCGGGGAACTCGGTGGCGAAGAAGATCTTGTCGCTGTGCATGACGTCGCACAGCATGCGCTCGACCGGCGCGTCGGCGATGATGTCGGCGTCGAGGTAGAGCACCGGCTGGAAGCGGCCGACGATCGCCGGGTCGAACAGCCGGCGCGCGGCCGCGATGTCGGCCAGCGCCGGCGCCGGGTTGTGGCTGTAGTGGATGCGCGCGGGGTCGACGCCGGGGAAGTAGCGCCGGCCCTCCTCCTCCGTGGCGTCGGTGATCAGCAGGTAGTCGCCCTCGTAGCGCCCGACCTGCTCCAGCGACTGCACGGTGAGCTGCATCGACTCGAGGAAGAAGGCGTCGCGGAAGATGGTGAAGTACACCAGCGGGGCGAAACGCTCGAAGCGCTCGATCATCCAGCCCTCGTGGAGCACGTCGAGGGTGCGCACCACGGTGCGGCCGCCGACGGTGCCCGTGTCCTGCGCCACGAGGGGGAAGCTGGTGGCGGCCAGGTCGGCCTCGATGGCGCCGATCCTCAGGCGCAGGCCGGGCAGCAGCGCCACCTCGTCGCGGCGGACCAGCTGGGCGCCGCGCGGCATGAACCAGCCGGAGCCGAGCAGGTCGAGCACGATGTCGAGCCGGTCCTGGGCGAGCGGGAGCAGCCGTTCCCAGTCGTCGAGCGTCGCGTTGGCGTCGATCGTGCCGTCCGGCAGCATGCGCAGGAAGCCCGCCCCGTCGGCGAGGCCGATCCGGCGCTGGTCCGGCTGCGCGACCACGGCCAGGTCGGGGAGGCGCGGGCCCGCCCGGTCCCGTGCGTCCCCCTCGTGCGGCTGCGGCACGGCCGCGCCGGGCAGCAGCTCGATCCGGGTGGCGCCGTCGCGCAGCACCACGTTGCGCGGCGAGGTGGCGGGCGGCCCGTGGCGCAGGGCCTGCCGCTCCTCGTCGAAGTACAACAGTGTTCCAAACCAGGTCAGAAGCGAGCAGGTGTCCGTCACGTCATGCTCCAGGATCGCGAAAGCGCGGGCAGGATAGCGCGCCAATGCTTGCGGAAAGACCAAGACTTCGGCCCCACGCTGTCCGGTCCGGCAGCGATGTTGCCACCATGTGACGGCAGGCCGGCGTTGTGCGAGCCTTGCCTGCGTCACGGGGGCGTGCGGTCGCCGGATCCCGCCGGACCTGCGGCCTTCGCGCCGCACCGGCGGGCGCGAAGCCGGATGGTCGATTGCGCTGGTCCGCGGGGCGGCATTGGGCGACAGTCGGTCCAGGCGGATCTGCCCGCCCCATCATGAAGCCGCGCGAAGCGGGTCACCAGAACAGGGAAGAGCGCACCATGGACGTGATCGCACAGGACTCCCGCCTCGGGAGCGCCGCGCAGGGGTTCCTCTCGCGCGGCGGGAAGATGCTGATCGACGGCAGGCTCTGCGACGCGGAGTCGGGCAGGACCATCCCGGTCTACAACCCCGCGACCGGGCAGATCGTCATGAGCGTGGCCGAGGCCGACCGCGCCGACGTCAACCGCGCCGTCGCTTGCGCCCGCCGCACCTTCGACGACGGCTCCTGGGCCAGCGTCAGCCACAGCAAGCGCGGCCAGCTGCTGTGGCGCCTCGCCGACCTGCTGGAGCAGAACGCCGACGAGTTCGCCGAGCTGGAGAGCCTGGACAACGGCAAGCCGGTGACCATCGCGCGCGCCGCCGACGTGGCGCTGGCCATCGACATGTTCCGCTACATGGCCGGCTGGGCCACCAAGATCCGCGGCTCGACCCTGCCGCTGTCGCTCCCGGGCGACTACCTCTCCTACACCCTGCGCGAGCCGGTGGGCGTGGTCGGCCAGATCATCCCCTGGAACTTCCCGCTGCTGATGGCCGCCTGGAAGATCGCGCCCGCGATCGCCACCGGCTGCACCGTGGTCCTCAAGGCCGCCGAGCAGACCCCGCTGACCGCGCTGCGCCTGGCCGAGCTGGTGCTGGAGGCCGAGTTCCCGCCCGGCGTGCTCAACATCATGGCCGGCTACGGCCCGACCGCGGGCGCCGCCCTCGCCGAGCATCCCGACGTGGACAAGATCGCCTTCACCGGCTCGACCGATGTGGGCAAGCAGATCGCCCGCGCGGCCACCGGCAACCTGAAGAAGGTCAGCCTGGAGCTGGGCGGCAAGTCGCCGACCATCGTGTTCCCCGACGCCGACATGGCCAAGGCCGTCCCCGGCGCCGCGTCCGCGATCTTCTTCAACCAGGGCCAGGTGTGCTGCGCCGGCTCGCGGCTGTTCGTGCACAAGAACATCTTCGACAAGGTGCTCGAGGGCGTCACCGACATCGCCGGCAGCATCAGGGTCGGCCCCGGCCTCGACCCGTCCACCCAGATGGGCCCGCTGGTGAGCGAGCGGCAGCACCAGCGCGTCACCGGCTACATCGAGGAGGGACGCCGCGAGGGCGCCTCGATCCTGGTCGGCGGCGGCGTGCCGTCCAACAGCAACGGCGGCTACTTCGTGCAGCCCACCGTGATGGCCGACACCAACCGCGACATGAAGGTCGTCCGCGAGGAGATCTTCGGCCCCGTGCTGGTGGCGCAGCGCTTCGACGACGACGACCTCGACCGGATCGCCAAGGAGGCCAACGACACGATCTTCGGGCTGGCGTCGAGCGTGTGGACCAACAACGGCAGCGTCGCCCACAAGATGGCGCGCCGCATCCGGGCCGGGACGGTCTGGCTGAACTGCCACAACGTGTTCGACGCCAACCTGCCGTTCGGCGGCTACAAGCAGTCCGGCTGGGGCCGCGAGATGGGCGAGGAGGTCCTGCACAACTACACCGAGTGCAAGGCCGTCACCCAGGCGCTCTAGAAGACCCGACCCGGGGCCGGTGGCAACACCGGCCCTTCTTCTGCGCGCGGGCCCGGCAGGCAAGCATGGGCTCTGCCCAGACCCGCCAGGGGCGAGCCGCCCCTGGACCGGCACTTTCTAGGCGAGGCCAGTCC
>CAXSER010000304.1:0-3835 GCA_964236315.1 uncultured Acetobacteraceae bacterium
CGCGGGCACACTCCCCTACCTCATGCCGCGCACCGATCCGCATGGCACGCCGTGCCGCGGTGCGGCATGGGGCACCTCGCCATCGCGCAGCTTCCGCCGACTCCAGACCGCCGGGACCGCCCGGAGTGAGCGCGCTGTCCGACCAGGCCTCCTCGCTGCCGCACGGCGCGCGGCGGCCGATGCGGGTGGGCGCCATGCTGGGCGTGCTCGGCGTCGTGTACGGCGACATCGGCACCAGCCCCCTGTATGCGCTCAAGGCGACGCTGGCGCTGTTCGGCGGGCGGGTGATCTCGGACTGGGAGGTGCTCGGCTGCCTCTCGCTGATCTTCTGGTCGCTGATCCTGATCGTGACCGTGAAATACGTGCTGCTGGTGATGCGCGCGGACAACCGCGGCGAGGGCGGCATCCTGGCGCTGATGGCGCTGGCGCAGCGGGTCTCGGGCAACGAGCGGCTGCGCGCGGCGCTGGGGCTGATCGGCGTCGGCGGCGCGTGCCTGTTCTTCGGCGACGGGGTGATCACGCCGGCGATCTCCGTGCTGTCGGCGGTGGAGGGCTCGGAGATCGCCATCCCGGGTGCTGCCGAGTTCGTGCTGCCGATCTCGATCGCGGTGATCCTGGTGCTGTTCGCGCTGCAGTCGCGCGGCACGGACACCATCGGGCGGGTGTTCGGGCCGGTGATGCTGCTGTGGTTCCTGGTGCTCGGCGTGCTGGGCGGCGTCGAGGTGGCGCGACATCCGTTCGTGCTGCAGGCGCTGCTGCCCAGCCACGCCTTCCTGTTCATCTGGGACCACGGCTGGCTCGCGTTCGTGGCGCTGGGTGCCGTGGTGCTGTCGGTGACAGGGGCGGAGGCGCTGTACGCGGACATGGGGCATTTCGGCGCCTCGCCGATCCGCTTCGACTGGCTGGTGCTGGTCCTGCCGTGCCTGGTGCTGAACTACTTCGGGCAGGGCGCGCTGGTGATCGCCAACCCCGCCGCCATCGCCAACCCGTTCTTCCTGCTCGGGCCGGACTGGCTGCGCCTGCCGCTGGTGGTCCTGGCCACGGTGGCCACGGTGATCGCCAGCCAGGCGCTGATCTCGGGCGCCTTCTCCGTGGCGCGGCAGTGCATGCAGCTCGGCTTCCTGCCGCGGCTGACGGTGACGCACACGTCCAACACAGAGGAGGGGCAGATCTTCCTGCCGCAGGTCAACACCGCGCTGCTGATCGGCGTGCTGTTCCTGGTGGTCTCGTTCCGCTCGTCGGACGCGCTGGCGTCGGCGTACGGCATCGCGGTGACGGGGACGTTCCTGTGCACCTGCGTGCTCGCCGCCGTCGTGTTCCGCCGGCAGTTCGGCTGGTCGCGCACGGCGGCGCTGGGCGTGTGGGGCGCGTTCTTCCTGATCGACGGGGTGTTCTTCCTCGCCAACGTGCTCAAGGTGGTGCAGGGCGGCTGGGTGCCGCTGGCGCTCGGGCTCGGGCTGATGGCGGCGATGACGTCGTGGAAGCAGGGCCGCGGGCTGATCCTGGCGCGGTGGAAGCAGGACAGCCTGCCGCTGGCCTCGTTCCTGTCGCGGCTGCCGCAGTCGCGCACCATACGGGTGCCGGGGCTCGCGGTGTTCCTGACCGGCAACCCCGACTACGTGCCGGGCGCGCTGCTGCACAACCTCAAGCACAACAAGGTGCTGCACGAGCGGGTGCTGTTCGTCACGGTGCAGACGCTCGACGTGCCCGAGGCCGAGCCGCAGCGGCGCGCGGAGGTGAGCGAGCTGGCGCCGGGCATCCACCGCATCGTGCTGCGCTACGGCTTCATGGAGAGCCCGAACATCCCGAGGGCGCTCGACGAGCTGCGCGACACCGGCATCGGCTACGACCCGATGCAGGTCAGCTACTTCCTGTCGCGCGAGGTGCTGGTGCGCGCGATGGTGCCGAAGCTGCCGATCTGGCGGCTGTACCTGTTCCTGGTGATGGCGCGCAATGCGGTGCCGGCGACCGAGTTCTTCCGCATTCCCAGCGACCGCGTGGTCGAGCTCGGGGTGCGCGTGGCGATCTAGGCGGGCTTCGGTTCCGGGAAGGAAGCGCGTCCTGTCCCGGAAGAGAGAGCCAAGGAACTTCTGCCCGTCAGGGTCCGCGGCGGCCCGGGGGCGGTGACCTTGTGGGCGAGGTCTTTTTGCTTCTTTTTCTCCAGGAAAGGAAGACGCTTGCCTCCCCCGGGGACGGCGGGCTGCTGCCGGGTTCATGGCGGGCGGATGAAGGAGTGGCGTGGCGATGGCCAAGGTGGCGATGGTGCTGGCGCAGGGTCCGGGGCATCCGGAGGGCGACATCGAGGACCGGCTGGAGATGCAGGTGCAGCTCAACGCGGTGGGGCAGCTCGACCGTGCCGCCTGGACCGCCGCGCCGCTGGGGTGGGCGGCGGTGCGCACGCGGCCGGGCCATGCCGAGCAGAGCGGGGAGGTGGCGCTGATCGACGGGGAGAGCGACGGCTTCTGGGCGGTGCGGCGGAGCAGCGGCGAGGACGAGCCGCTGTGGGTGCTGGACAGCGACGTGGTCAGGCCGGGGGAGATCGTCTCGGTGCGCAGCCCGGACGGGGCGCGGCTGCTGTTCCGCGTGGTCGCGGTCGAGCGGGAGGAGGGCTGAGGCGGGCGTGGCTGGCGTCGCGGCGGGGGGCGTTTCCCGTCGCGGGTTTGCCGGTGCGGGACGCGGCCTGAGGCGGCAGGGGGCTAGCGGCGCGAGCGGGCCTGGTAGGCGGGGAGCTGGCTGGAGAACTGGGGGCCGACGGCGGTGCCGTTGACCGCGGAGCCGCTGTAGAGGCTGCCGGCCCCGAGGGGGATCGGGGTCTGGTTGCCGGGCCCGCCACCGAAGGGGGCGACGAACGCGGGACTTCCCGGGCCGAACTCGCCGCCGCCGCCGTTGAAGGCATTGCCGGCGCCGTAGGGATTGCCGTTGCTGTACTGGGCGTTGCCGCCGCCGTAGGAGCTGCCGTAGCCGTTGCTGCCGTAGCTGTTGCCGCTGTAGCCGCCGGCGTTGCCGTAGCCGTCGCGGCCGGCGTAGCCGGAGCGGGAGTCGCCGTCGACGGGGCCGCCGTAGCCGTTCTCGCCGTAGCCGCCGTACGGCACCTGGAAGCCGGGGCCGCGCGGCGGCGGCAGGCTCGCGGGCAGGTCCGGCGAGACCGCGCCGAGCCCGGAGTCGCCGCGGTACTGCCCGCGTCCCGCGGGGACGGCGGACGGACGGGGGGCGGGCGTGCCGTACTGGCGGGCGTTCGGCAGCTCCAGCGCGTCCTGCGAGCCGGCCTCGATCGGCTGCGCCGACGCCGGTGGCGCGCCCGTCACCAGCAGGGCGGCAACGACGGCGCCGCGTAGGCGCTGCGGAAGGCGGGTCGTCGTTGTGTGCACCGGCGCGGGTCCTTCGTCTCGGGCGGCCAGCATGGACCGCGATCGCTAACCGGAGGTGAACGCCTGCGCCGCAGGAGAGGGCGTCAGGCCGCCCTGGCGTTGCGCAGCATCGCGGCGTAGGCGGCGGCGAAGCGGGCCGCCTCGGTGCCGTCCGCGTTCCAGGGCACGGAGACGCGGATCGCCTGGCCGGCCAGCGCGCCCAGGCCCATCGCGTCGAGCACGTGGCTGCGCGCCACCTTGCCGGAGGAGCACGCGGCGCCCGCGGAGACCTGCACGCCGGCCAGGTCGAGGGCGATGACCTGCATCTCCGCGCGCAGCCCGGGCAGGGCCAGGCACGCGGTGTTGTCGAGCCGTGGCGCCAGGTTCGCGCACACGACGGCGCCGAGGGCGGCCGCGAGCCGCTCGATCGCGTCGCGGGTGCGGGCGACGGTGGCGCGGCGGCCGGGGTCGAGCGCTGCGGGCGGGCC
>CAXSER010000305.1:0-3796 GCA_964236315.1 uncultured Acetobacteraceae bacterium
CCCGCCCGGCCGCGAACCGCCGGCGGGGTGGGGCGCGGCCGGCGGCCCATCGCCCTCTGACCTTGGCCGGCCTCAGACCTTGGCCGCCCTCAGACCTTGATCGCGTCGTCGCCCGGGGTGGCCGGCCGGTTCTCCACCACCTCGTCGATCAGCCCGAACGCCAGCGCCTCCTGCGCCGACATGTAGCTGTCGCGCTCCAGCTTCTCCTCGATCGCCTCCAGGCTCTGCCCGGTGTGGCGCTCGTAGATCTCGTTGAGCTGCTGGCGGAGATGGAGGATCTCCTTGGCCTGGATCTCGATGTCGCTGGCCTGGCCCTGCGCCCCGCCCGACGGCTGGTGCACCATGACCCGCGCGTTGGGCAGGCAGTAACGCTTGCCCTTCTGCCCCGCCGCCAGCAGCAGCGAGCCCATCGACGCCGCCTGCCCGATGCACACCGTGCTCACCGGCGAGCGGATGTACTGCATGGTGTCGTAGATCGCGAGGCCGGCCGAGACCACGCCGCCGGGGCTGTTGATGTAGAACGAGATGTCCTTGTTCGGGTTCTCGCTCTCCAGGAACAGCAGCTGCGCCGAGATCAGCGCGCTCACCCCGTCGTACACCGGGCCGGTCAGGAAGATGATCCGCTCCTTGAGCAGCCGGGAGAAGATGTCGTACGAGCGCTCGCCGCGGGCGGTCTGCTCGACCACCATCGGGATCAGCGAGCTGTTGTAGACCTCGACGGGATCACGATCCCTCATACTCAAAATCCTTGGCAAGGGACGGCTCCCGGGGCGGGACGCGCCATCATGAACCCTGCACAGATTAGGCCCCGCAGGGTCCACGTCCAGGGGGAGGAAGAAAGGCCAGAGGCTCTGCCTCTGGACTCCGCCAAAGGCTGCGCCCTTGGAACGCACCCCTTGAGAAAGGCCGGTCCAGGGCGGCTCGCCCTGGCAGGGCCCAGGGGCAGCGCCCCTGGCCTTGCCTCACGCCGCCTCGACGTCCGCCGCCAGCTCCTCCGGCGTGACCACGCGCTCCTCGATCCTGGCCAGCTCCAGGATGTAGTCCACGACCTTGTCCTCGAAGATCGGCCCGCGCAGCGTGTCCGACGCCTGCGGGTTCTTGCGGAAGAACTCCATCACCTGCGCCTCCTGCCCGGGGTAGCGCCCGGCCTCCTGGCGCATGGCGCGCACCATCTCGTCCTGCCCCACGGTGACGCCCGCGCTGCGCCCCGCCTCGCTGAGCAGCAGCCCGAGCCGCACGCGGCGCTCCGCGATCGCGCGGTACTCGGCGCGCAGCACCTCGGGGTCCTTGCCCGCGTCCTCGTCGTCGCCGCGCCCGGCCTTCATGTCGGCCTCCACGCGGTCCCAGATCTGCCTGAACTCGCTCTCCACCAGCGTCTCCGGCGCCTCGAACGACGCCTGCCCCGCCAGCGCGTCGAGCAGGGCGCGCTTGAGCCGCATCCGGCTCATCCCGTCGTACTCGCGCTGCATCTGCCCGGCCAGCACCTCGCGCAGCTTCTCCATGCCCTCGTCGAAGCCGAGCTTCTGCGCCATCGCGTCGTCCAGCGGCGCCTCGACCCCCACCTTGATCGCCTTGCAGTCGATGTCGAACGTCGCGTCGCGGCCGGCGAGCGACGCCTCCTGGTACTCGGCCGGGAAGGTCACGTTGATCACCCGGTGCTCGCCCGGCCGCATGCCCTCCATCTGCTCGGAGAAGCCGGGGATGAAGCCGGCCGCGCCGATCTCCACCGTCATGTCCTGCCCGGCGCCGCGCTCGAACGGCACCCCGTCCACCTTGCCGAGGAAGTCCACCGTCAGCACGTCGCCCGCCTGCGCCCCGCGGTCCTCGGTCATCTCGACCAGCTCGCGCTGCCGCTTGGCGATCTCGTGCAGCGCCTTGTCGATCGCCTCCGGGGTCGGCTCCGCCTTGAGCCGCTCCAGGCTCAGCGCGCCGAAGTCGGGCAGCGCGATCTCCGGCAGCAGCTCCATGTCGACCGTGAACTCGAGGTCGGTCGCCGCAGGCCCCGGCTCCAGCGTGCTCTTCAGCGCGATCCGCGGCTCGCCCACCGGGCGCAGGCCACGCTCGGTCAGCACCTGGCGCGTCGCGTCGTCCACGCTCTGCTGCAGCACCTCGGCCATCACCTCGCGGCCGTAGCGCTGGCGCACCACCCCGGTCGGCACCTTGCCCGGGCGGAACCCCGGCAGGCGCAGCGTGCGCGCCAGCTCGCCGAGCCGCGCCGCGCGCTTGCCCTCGATGTCGGAGGCCGGCACCACCACGGTGTAGCCGCGGCGAAGGCCTTCGGAGAGCGTTTCGGTGACCTGCATCGGCCGGGGACCTTCTCGTTGCGGCCCGGACGGCGGCTGGTGCGGACGGAGGGACTTGAACCCCCACGGCTTGCGCCACCAGAACCTAAATCTGGCGTGTCTGCCAATTCCACCACGCCCGCCCGCACGCCCGAAGCCCTGGACAAGCCGCGGGTCCTAGCGCAGGGCGGGCGAAGGGACAAGCAGGAAGCAGGGTCGAGGCCCCGCCTTCAGGCATGGGCCCCAAACTCCGCCGAAGGCCCGCCTTCGGGAACCTCGACGAAGGAAGGCGCCGCGCTCAGCCGTACTCGGCCGCCTGCAGCCCGTAGTACAGCGCGAAGAACGCCACCAGCGACGCCAGGTAGAGCCCAGAGATCGCCGCCGCGTTCGCCACGGGACCGCGATCCAGCACGCCGGCCAGCCGCTGCAGCGGCGATGCCCCGTGCAGCCCGACCACCGCCAGGATCGCCACGATCGGCAGGTGCCCGACCGAGTCCAGGTGCCCGAACTCCGGCACCGCCGCGAGGAAGATCGCCGCGTACGCCAGCGCCCCGAACCGCACCAGCCCGCGCCCCACCATCACGTAGAACGCCAGCGTGAACTCCACGAACCCCGCCACCACCGTGACGAACCCCCACGGGAACCCGAACGCCAGGTCCGGGTGCCGCGCCACCACGTCCAGCGTCCACTCCGGGTAGACGAACTTCTCGATCGCCGTCCACATCAGCCCGAACGCCAGCCCGCCCGACAGCAGCGGCACCCGCAGCCGCAGCGCCCCCGGCGTCCCGAGCGTGGTGAGCGCGAGATACGCCGCGATCCCCGGGAAGAACACGTAGTCCGCCATGTGGAACGCGCCGAACTCCGCGATCCCGTAGCCGTACAGCACGCAGATCCCCGCCGCCCCGAGCACGCACGAGCGCCGCCACCCCAGCGAGAGCGCCACCGCGAACTGCAGCGCCCCCATCCACCCCGTCGCCGCCAGCAGCTCCGGCGTCAGGATCGCCCCGCCCTGCGCCCAGAGCACCACCGCCCCCTTGTCCCACAGCAGGAGGAAATACCCGCCGACCCCCAGCCGGACCAGGTGCTCCTCCAGCGCCGCGTGCCGCCCCCCGCTCGACGCCAGCCCCGGCCAGCGCCGCGCCACCGCGCCGTCCACCACGAACCCCGCGAACACCAGCAGCACGAACACGACGCACACCACGCCGAACACCGGCGTCAGCACCCGTGCCAGCGCCTCCGGCGCGCGCGTCACGTCCGCCGTCGCACAGAACCACTTCACATGCGCCATCGCCGACGCCGGCGCGAACACCACGCCCGCCGGCACGCCCCGCCGGCCGCCGCGGGCCAGCGTGTCCACCCATGTCCGCATCCTGCGACCCCGTCGGTTCCGACAGGATACGCCGCGGCAGGGGTGCCTGGATGCGCACGGACGTCACGGGCCTGCGTCAGAAAGGAAGCAGTTCTTTCTTGAAGGAAAGAACCAAGGAACTTTGCCCCTGGAAATCCTGGGCCTT
>CAXSER010000306.1:0-3795 GCA_964236315.1 uncultured Acetobacteraceae bacterium
GGGGGGGGGGGGGGGGGGGGGCGGGGGGGGGGGCGGGGGGGGGGGGGGGGGGGGGGGTGGGGGGGGGCCGGGGGGCGGGCGGGGTTCCTGCGCGAGGGCGGGTTCGACGCGGTGGTCGATGCGACGCATCCGTATGCAGTGTGGATCAGCCGCAACGCGGTGGTCGCGGCGGGGCTGGCGGGAGGCGCGCTGCTGCGGGTGGCGCGGCCGGCCTGGGTGGCGGGCGCGGGGGATCGCTGGGTGCGCGTCGCGAGCCTGGAGGCGGCGGCGGCGCGGCTGGGCATGGTGCCGCGGCGGGTGCTGCTGACGGTGGGGCGCAAGGAGCTGGGGGCGTTCAGGGCGGCGCCCTGGCACCGCTACGTCGTGCGCAGCGTGGATGCGCCGGAGCCGGGCGTGCTGCCGGGGGCGGTGGTCGTCGAGGCGCGGGGGCCGTTCGCGCTGGAGGGGGAGCTTGCGCTGCTGCGCGCGCACGGGGTCGAGGTGGTGGTGACCAAGAACTCGGGGGGCGAGGCGACGGCGGCGAAGCTGGAGGCGGCGCGGGTGCTGGGGGTGGAGGTGGTCATGCTCGACCGGCCCGCGGAGGCGGGGGGGGAGAGCGTGGCGGATGTCGGGGCGGCGCTGGGGTGGCTGGGGCTGCGGTGAGGAAGGCCAGGGCTCTGCCCTGGACCCGCCAAAGGCTCGCCTTTGGAAACCTGACTTAAGTGAGGCCGGTCCAGGGCGGCTCGCCCTGGCGGAGTCCAGAGGCAGAGCCTCTGGCCTTGCTTCGCCGCTCATGACGCGGACCGTGGCGCGTAGACCCAGGTGCGGCCGTCGGCGCGTTCGATAACGCGGGTCTCAGCGGTGCCGACGATGACGAGGGTGCGCATGTCGGCGCAGGCGGGGTCGGCGGTGTCGAGGCGGGCGAGGGCGACGTGTTCCTCGGGGCGGGTGGCGGCGGTGACGAACAGGATGGGGGTCGCGGGGGGGAGGATGTCGCGCAGGGTGTCGAGGGCGGCGCCGAGCTGCCAGGGGCGGGCGCGCGAGGTGGGGTTGTAGAGGGCGAGAGCGAAGCCGGCCTCGGCGGCGGCGCGGAGGCGGCGCAGGACCAGGGGCCAGGGCTTGAGGTTGTCGGAGAGGGAGAGGGCGCAGAAGTCGTGGCCGAGCGGGGCGCCGGCGCGCGAGGCGGCGGCGAGGAGGGCGGAGATGCCGGGGACGATGTCGATGTCCAGCGCGCGCCAGGCAGGGGGGCCGTGCTCGGCGGCCTCGAAGATGGCGGAGGCCATGGCGAAGACGCCGGCATCGCCGGAGGAGACCACGGCGACGCGGCGGCCCGACGCGGCCAGGGCGAGGGCGTGGCGGGCGCGGTCGAGCTCCTCGCGGTTGTCGGTGGGGTGGACGGTCTGCGCGGGAGTCGCGGCGACGCGGGCGACGTAGGGGGCGTAGCCGAGCAGGTCCTGGGCGGCGGCGAGCGCGGCCTCGGCGGCGGGGGTGCGGTGGGCGGGGCCGCCGGGGCCGAGGCCGACGACCCAGAGGTGGCCGGTCATCTCGGGGGCTCGCAAGGCAAGGGAAGGCTGGGGGGCGAGCCGCCCCCCAGACCCCGGCATGACTTGGAGCTCATGTGTGCCGGTCCAGGGCGGCTCGCCCTGGCGGGTCCAGGGCAGCGCCCTGGCCTTGCTTGCTGCCGCGCGGTCATCGCGGGCGCTGCCGGCCTGGGACGAGGACGAGGGAGAAGTAGGGGGCGCGTTCGTCGTCGGGGACGTCGGCGAGGGGGCGGATGCGCTCGTCGGCCATGGTGCCGCGCTCGACGAAGATGGCGCGCTCGGCCATGCCGGCGGAGTCGAGCGCCTGGCGGATGCGGGCGAGATTGCGGCCGACCTTCATGATGACGGCGGCGTCGCAGGCGGCGAGGCGGGCGTGCAGCGCGGGGGTGTCGAGGGTGCCGGGGAGGACGGCGAGGGTGTCGTCGCCGTGCAGCATGGGGAGCATGGCGCGGGTCCAGCAGCCGCTCATGCCGGTGATGCCGGGGACGACCTGGGCGGGGAAGCGGGGGCGCAGGCGGTCGAACAGGTACATGGCGGAGCCGTAGAAGAAGGGGTCGCCCTCGCAGAGCAGGGCGACGTCCTGGCCGGATTCCAGGCGGCGGGCGAGGCGGGCGGCGCAGGCCTCGTAGAACTCGGCCATCTCGTGGGGGTAGCGGGGGTCGTCGACGGGGACCTCGGTGGTGAAGGGGTAGTCCAGGCGCTCCTCCTCGACGCCGGGGCGCAGGTGGGGGGCGGCGATGGTGCGGGCGTGTCCCGGTCGGCCGCGCTTGCAGAAGAAGGCGATGACGGGGGATCCGGCGAGGACGCGGGCGGCCTTGAGGGTGAGCAGCTCGGGGTCGCCCGGGCCGAGGCCGACGGTGTGCAGTGTGCCCGGGCGCGGGGTCGAGGCGGGGGCGGCGTCGCTCAGGGCGGCAGCGCGCGGGGCGGTGTCGGGGGGGGTCATTCGGCTTCGCTGGCCAGGGCGTTGACGGCGGCGACGGCCATGGCACTGCCGCCGCGGCGGCCGCGGACGATGACGAAGGGCAGGTCGTGGGCGGCGAGCGCGTCCTTGGATTCGGCGGCGCCGATGAAGCCGACGGCCATGCCGATCACCGCCGCCGGGCGGGGGGCGCCGGCGTCGACCAGCTCCAGCAGGTGGAACAGGGCGGTGGGGGCGTTGCCGATGGCCACGATCGCGCCGGCCATGCGGTCGGCCCAGAGGTCGAGGGCGGCGGCGGAGCGGGTGTTGCCGATCGCGAGCGCCAGGGGACGGGTGCGGGGGTCGTTGAGGGTGCACAGGACCTGGTTGGCGGCGGGCAGGCGGGCGCGGGTGATGCCGTGGGCGACCATCTCGCTGTCGCACAGGACGGGGGCGCCGGCGAGCAGCGCGGTGCGGGCGGCGCGGGTGAAGCCGTGGCCGAAGGCGATGTCGCGGGGGAGATCGGTCATGCCGCAGGCGTGGATCAGGCGGACGGCGACGCGGGCCTCGTCGGGGGAGAAGGCGGAGAGGTCGGCCTCGGCGCGGATGGTGGCGAAGGAGCGGGCGTAGATCGCGGGGCCGTCGTGCTCGTAGTCGTAGGCGGGGGTCATGGGGCGGTTCCGAAGGGCGTGGCGGCCCAGGCGCGGGCGGCGGCGAGGGTGGCGAGGATGACCCGGGGCGGGTCGGACGCGCGGGCGTCGCGCGAGACGCCGTAGCCGCCGGGGAGGCCGACCAGGGTCAGGGGGGCGGGACCGGGGTGGGCGCAGCCTTTCGCGCAGCCGGAGAGGTGGACCGTCGGGTGGGCGCGGTCCAGCAGGGCGGCCAGGGCGGGGGCGTCGCGGCGGGTGTCGGCCTCGCCGCTGCGGCAGGCGGGGCGGCCGGGGCAGGTCACGATCGACAGGCGGGAGTCGTCGGGCGCGGTGATCAGGCCGAGGGCGGCGCAGGCGTCGGCGAGGCGGGCGAGGTCGCGGGCGGCGACGCCGGCGACCAGCAAGGTGCGCGCGGGGGAGAGGCGGAGGCGGCCGTCGCCGAGGCGCTCTGACAGGCCGGCGAGGTCGTGCAGGGCGGCGGCGTCGAGCTGGGCAAAGGCGGGGGCCATGGCGACGAAGCCGCGCGCGGTGCCGGGGTAGCGGTGCGGGCCGACGTCGGGGGGAAGGTCGGGGGCGAGGTCGGCGGGCGGGGGCCCCTGTCCTGCCGGGTCGCGGGGCGCGGGGAGGCCGGCGGCGGCGAGGATCGCGGGCTCGCCGAGGGAGCGGACGAGGTCGCGCATCCGGGGGGCATGGGCGAGCGGGGCATCGGGGCCGGCGGGGGGCGCGG
>CAXSER010000307.1:0-3782 GCA_964236315.1 uncultured Acetobacteraceae bacterium
CGATGGCCATGCCGTCGCCGCTGAACGAGGGGATCACGCAGGCCTGGTCGCCGAGGCGGAACAGGCCGTCCGCGGGGCCGCGGTGGACGAAGCCGTAGGGGACGCCGGCGATCGTGAGCGGGCGGTCCAGCAGGGGAGTCGCGCCGGCCAGGCGGGCGCGGAGGTGGGGGGAGTCGGCGCACAGGGCGTCGAGGACGGACTCCCAGCGGCCGTTCGCGGCGTCGAGGCGGGCCTGGGAGACCAGGAGGCAGAGGTTGGCGGCGCCGTTCTCGACGGGCTGCAGGCCGCCGTAGGTGCCGCCGCCGGAGTCGCGGAAGAGCAGGACCTCGACGTGGTTGGCCAGGGCGGCGGACTGGGCGGGGGCGAGGCGCCAGTAGGTCTTGAAGGCGACCAGGCGGGGGGCTGCGGGGGCGGGGCGGCGGTGGGCGCGCAGGTCGTGCTTGCCGGTGGCGAGGAGGACGGCCTGCGCGGGGAGGCGGTCGTCGCGGTCCAGGGTGAGGCAGTCGGGGGCGAGGGCGCGCACGGTGCGGGCGCGCAGGAGGGTGGCGCCGCAGGACTCGGCGCGGGCCTGCAGGGCGGCGTCGAGCGTGCGGCGGGTCAGGCTGGCGGCGACGAAGGGGAGTGCCGATTCGACCACGCGGGTGCCGCGGACCAGGCGCAGGCGGGCGATGCGTTGGGCGCCGAGAGCGGGGAGGTCGAGGCCGAGGGCGTGCAGGTCGGCGACGGCCTCGGGGCTGATGAACTCGCCGCAGACCTTGTGGGCGGGGGCGGGGTCGCGCTCGACCAGGGTGACGGGGCGGCCGGCGCGGGCGAGGAGGATGGCGGCGGCGCATCCGGCGGGGCCGGCGCCGGCGATGGCGATCCGGTCGGGGGAGGTCATCGCAGGCGGCCGACGCACAGGCGCCAGGGGAGGACGCGGCGGACCTCTGCCCCGTGGATCCCGGCGTCGGCGAGGAGGCGGGTCCAGTCGGCGGGGACGAAGGCGCGGGTGATGGAGACGGGGCCGTCGTGCTGCACGAAGCGGTGCCAGCGCATGGCGCGCGAGAGGAGGCGGAAGCCCTCGTAGGGCAGGCGGTGGCGGTGCAGGTCGTTGACGAACCAGCCGAGGCGGGCGGTGCGCTCCATCCACTGCAGGAAGCGCACGACGTCGGCGTCGGGAAGGTGGTGGGTGAAGAGGGAACTGACGATGTAGTCCGGGCGAGGGTCGGGGGCGGCGTCGAACACGTCGCCGGTGCGGTAGTCGATGTGCATGGACGCAGGCGTGGCGGCGCGGGCGGCGGTGGCGCTGTGGGGGTTGAGGTCGATCCCGGACAGGGTGGCGGCGAGGCGGCGGCGGTCGGCCCAGCGGCGGATGGCGCGGGTCATGTCGCCGTGGCCGTAGGCGACGTCGAGCACGCTCAGGCCGCTGGTGCTGGGGGGGTGGGCGCGGGTGGCGCGGGCGAGGAAGGCGAGCGTCGGGCGGTGGGCGAGGGTGACGCGGTTCACGGTGGCCAGGTCGGCGAGGCAGTCGCGGAAGTCGTCCGCGGTGACGGGCTCGGTGTCCATCAGCTCGGTGGCGGGGGAGCGGGCGCGGAAGTCTGGGGTCAGGGCGGGGGCTCCGGGAAGGAAGGCTGGGCTCTGCCCAGACCCGCAAAGGGTCCGGGGACCCTTTGATCCCCTTGCTCAGGGAAGGCGATCCAAGGGCCCAGCCCTTGGCGGAGTTTGAGGCAGAGCCTCGACCTTGCTCGCTTCATGCCGCGCCATGCTAGCCTCCGCGACCATGCGATGCCGCCTTTCCTCGTTCCTCCGATTGCCGGGCCTGCTGCTGGCGGTGCTCGCGCTGGCGGGGCAGCTCGCGGTGGGGTCGCTGGCGCCGGCCGACGCGGGGGTGGACGCGCAGCTGTCCGCGCTGGCGGCGGCGATGGGGCAGTGCCGGACACCGGCGCCCGGGGACGACACGCGGCATCGGCGGCCGCCCGAGTGCGCGACGGCGGTGGCGGCGGCGGGGCTGGTGCTGCCGGGGTTCGTGGTGGCGCCGTCGCCGGTGCTGCCGGGGCCGGTGGCGTCGGGCGTGGTGCGCAGGGTGTCGGCAGTGTCGGCGCGGGGGCCGCCGTCGCACGGCTCGCGCGTGGGGTTTCCGAGGGGGCCGCCCGTCCTCGCCTGAGTTCGCGATCCAGCCGGCGCGGCGTGCTGCCGCGCCTTCGACTCATGCGATTCGGGGCGGTTTTTCATGCAGACTTTTTCCAGGGCTGCCGCGCTTGCGGTGGCGTGCCTGTGCGCGCGGGCGGCACCTGCCGTGGCGCATGTCGTGGTGGGCACGCGGGTGTTCCCGGTCACGCTGACCATCGACGATCCGGGCGTTGCGGACGAGGTGACGCTGCCGGCGATCACCTACAGCCGCAGCGGGGCGGAGGGCGGCGGCGGGCCTGGGCACGAGGTCGACCTCGGCTTCGAGTACGACAAGACGATCACGCCGACGACGGCGCTGATCCTGAACGGCGGCTACGACGTCCAGCAGATGAACGGGGCGAAGACGCACACGGGGTTCGAGAACCTGTACGTCACGGGCAAGTGGCAGGCGTGGACGAACGCCGCGCACGAGTTCGTCGCCTCGCTGGGGGTGGTGCGCGAGCTGGGGGGGACGGGGACGTCGCACACCGGGGGGGACCGCTACGGCTCGACCTCGCCGACGGCGTATTTCGGCAAGGGGATGGGCGACCTGCCGGTGGGGTTCCTGCGGCCGTTCGCGGTGACGGGGGAGCTGAGCTACACGGTCGCGGACCGGGCGCTGAAGGCGAGCCAGGCGCCGTCGTTGTCGCAGGGGGCGGGGGCGCAGGGGGCGTCGGCGTCTAGCCCGTTCGACACGGGGATCGCGGCGCAGCTCAACAACGCGAACAACAACGCGTGGGCGGGCGGGGTGTCGGTGCAGTACAGCCTGCCCTACCTGCAGTCCCAGGTCAGGGACGTGGGCCTGGGCGGGTTCTTCGGCAGCCTGATCCCGGTGGTGGAGTTCACCTGGTCGTCGCCGGCGTCGTCGCCGAGCACGCAGGGGACGACATGGACGGCGGCGCCGGGGGTCATCTACATGGCGGACTGGGGCGAGGTCGGGGTCGAGGCGCTGGTGCCGCTCAACCGGGCCACGGGGACCACGGTGGGGGCGGTCGGGCTGGTGCACCTGTTCCTCGACGACCTGCTGCCGCACTCGCTCGGGCGGCCGGTGTTCCAGTGATCATGCAGGGGGGTTCCATGCGACGTGTTCTTTGCGGCGTGGCCGCGGCGGGGTTCGTGCTGTGCGCGGGCCAGGCGTGGGCGCACGCGTTCCTGCGCTCGGCGAGCCCGGCGGTGGGCAGCACGGTGCGCGCGGCGCCGACGGAGGTGGCGATCGAGTTCACCGAGTCCGTGGAGCCGGGGTTCAGCACCATCGTGGTGCAGGACGCGGCGGGGGCGGCTGTGGCGACCGGGCCGGTGCACCTGGCCGGGGGGGCGGCGCGGCTGGCGGTCGGGGTGGGGGCGCTGCCGGCGGGGGCGTACACCGTGGTGTGGCACGCGGTCTCGACCGACACGCACAGGACGGAGGGGCGGTTCGGCTTCACGGTGGCGCCGTAGGAGCGGGGCGCGGGGCGCGTGATGCTGGAGGCGCTGGTTCCGGAGGGCGGGCTCGCCCTCGCCCTCGCGCGGGGGGTGTCGGTGGCGGGGCTGCTGTCGGTGTTCGGCACGCTGGCGTTCCGCGTGGTCGTGGCGCCGCGGGCGTTCGCGCGGGGGCCGGGGGGGGGGGGGGGGGGGGCGGGCGCGGGGCGGGGGCG
>CAXSER010000308.1:0-3776 GCA_964236315.1 uncultured Acetobacteraceae bacterium
CGCCGGCGACCCGCGCTTCTTCGCGCGGACCGGGCCGCACGATCTGGCGGCGGTGGCCGCCGCCGCGCAGGCAGAGGTGGCCGGCGCGTGCGGGGCGCTGCACGGCGTGGCGCCGCTGCAGGTGGCGGGGCCGGGAGAGGTCAGCTTCCTGCACAACCGGCGCTACCTCGACGCCCTGCTCGCGACGCGGGCGGGGGCGGTGATCGTCTCGCCCGAGCTGGCGGGGCGGCTGCCCGAGGGCGTGGCGGGTCTGGTGAGCGCGGAGCCGTACGCGGCCTGGGCGAGGGTGGCGGCGCTGTTCCATCCGCGGCCGCCGGCGCGGCCGGGGGTGCACCGCTCCGCCGTGGTCGAGGCGGGTGCCGTGGTCGACGCGACGGCGGAGGTCGGCGCGCATGCTGTGGTGGGCGAGGGGGCGGTGGTCGGGCCGCGCTCGCGGGTGGGCGAGGGCGCGGTGATCGGGCCGGGCGTGGTGATCGGCGCGGACTGCCGCATCGGCGCGCTCGCCAGCCTGAGCCACGCGGTGCTGGGCGACCGTGTGTACGTGTATTCCGGGGCGAGGATCGGCCAGGAGGGCTTCGGCTTCGCGGTCACCGAGCGCGGCTTCCTGTCTGTGCCGCAACTCGGGCGCGTGGTGCTGGAGGACGACGTGGAGGTGGGGGCGAACAGCACCATCGACCGCGGCGCCGCGCTGGACACGGTGATCGGGGCGGGGTCGCGCCTCGACAACCTGGTGCAGATCGGGCACAACGTGCGACTCGGCCGCTGCTGCGTCGTGGTGGCGCAGGCGGGGATTTCCGGCTCGACCACGCTGGAGGATTTCGTCGAGGTCGCGGCGCAGGCGGGTTTGACGGGGCATCTGACGATCGGCCACAAGGCCAGGATCGGCGCGCAGGCCGGCGTGATGGGCGACGTCGCGGCACGTCAGGCGGTGGTGGGAAGCCCCGCCATGCCGGTGCGCGAGTTCTTCCGCAACGTCGCCGTGCTGCGCAGGCTGGCGCGGCGCGACCGTCCGGACGGCGGCGCGCCGCCGGAGCAGGGAACAGGCTGAGGATGGACGGCACCCACCCGCACGACGACACCTCCCTCCCGACGGCGATGCCGGCGGAGGAGGAGGCGCGCGACATCGGCGAGACGGTCGACATCGCGCGGATCATGCGTGCGATCCCGCACCGCTATCCGCTGCTGATGATCGATCGCGTGCTGGAGATGGTGCTCGGGCGCTCGGCGATCGGCGTCAAGAACGTCACCATGAACGAGCCGTTCTTCCAGGGGCACTTCCCCGGCCATCCGGTGATGCCGGGCGTGCTGATCATCGAGGCGATGGCGCAGACCGCGGCGGTGCTCGTGGTCGAGACCATCGGGCCGGACGCGGCGGGCAAGGTCGTGTACTTCATGAGCATCGAGGGGGCGAAGTTCCGCCGTCCCGTGGTGCCGGGCGACCAGCTGCGCATCCACATCATCAAGGAGCGCTCGCGCGGCAGCGTGTGGAAGTTCCACGCCGTGGCGCGGGTCGACGGCGTGTCCGTGGCCGAGGCGACCTACGCCGCGATGATCATGGACCGCACCGCGCCCTGAGCGACTGGCGGGCGCGTCGGCCGTGCGCCACTGCCTGCGCGTGCCGCCCGGGGTGCCCACCGGTGCCGTGATCCCGGGCGGGCCCCGACCGATGCCTGACGTGGAGCCCTCGCGCATGTCCCACCCGACCAGCCTGTCCGTCGCTCCGCCGCGTGCCGAGGCGGGGGCGCGCGTCCTGGCGGAGGGACGCACGCGCCTGGTCTCGGCGGAGGCCTCGGTCCATCCCACGGCGGTCGTCGAGGACGGGGCGAGCGTCGCGGCCGGCGTCAGCATCGGGCCGTGGTGCCACGTCGGGCCGGACGCGGTGATCGAGTCGGGCGCGCGGCTGATGTCGCACGTGGTGGTGGACGGTCACACGCGGATCGGCGAGGCGGCGGTGCTGTTCCCGTTCTGCACGGTGGGCATGGCGCCGCAGGACCTGAAGTACCGCGGCGAGCCGACGCGCTGCGAGGTCGGCGCGCGCACCCAGGTTCGCGAGCACTGCTCGATCCACCGCGGCACGGTCACGGGCACCGGGGTCACGCGGGTCGGCGCGGACTGCCTGCTGATGGCGGTGGTGCATGTCGCGCACGACTGCGCGCTGGGCGACGGGGTGATCGTGGCCAACAACGTGGTGATGGGCGGCCACGTCAGCATCGGCGCGCGGGCGGTGATCGGGGGGGCGTCGGCGCTGCACCAGTTCGTGCGCGTCGGGCGCATGGCCATGGTCGGCGGCGTCACCGGGGTGGAGGCGGACGTGATCCCGTTCGGGCGGGTGATCGGCAACCGTGCCAGGCTCGCCGGGTTGAACGTGATCGGGCTGCAGAGGTCGGGGCTGGACCGCGCCGGGCAGCAGAGGCTGCTGTCGGCGTTCCGGGGGCTGTTCCCGCGCAGCCTGGACGGGGTCGCGGTGTATGCGGAGCGGCTGGAGCGGGTGCGCGCGGAGCTGGGGGGCGACCCGATGGTGGCGGAGGTGCTGGCGTTCCTCGACGCGCCGAGCGGGCGTGGGGTGATCGGGGCGTCGACGCGGCGCGAGGAGGAAGGTTGAGGCCCCGCTTCCAGGCATCGGGCCTGAGACTCCGCCAAGGGCCGGGCCCTTGGACCGCCTTCCTAAAGCAGAGGGATCAAGGGGCCTCGGGCCCTTTGCGGGTTTGGGCAGAGCCCATGCTTGCCTAGTTGATCAGGATGGAGATCGAGGCGACGGCGCGGGCGCGGTCCAGGCCGCTCTCCGCCTCGCAGATGCGGATCGCGTCGTGCATCGCCTGCACCGACTGCGGCAGGCCGAGCGAGGCCGCCTCCTCGGACAGCATGCGCAGGCAGCGGCAGATGCCGAGGGCGCTGTACTCGTGGCCGGTCTCGTTGTCGTCCATTGGCGGCGATCCCAGCACGTCTGTCTGGCGCGTGGCGCACCAAGTATGTAGAAGCAGACGGGCGATCATCCTGAACATACGGTTGTATTTTTGTCAAGATTTTCGCTGAAAAGTAGCAAAGCTGCCACGGGCGTGGCGGGGTGACCTGCCTGGGCATCCTGGCCGGGGGCGGGCCGCTGCCGGGGCAGGTGGCGCGCGCGGCGGTGGCGGCGGGGCGCGACGTGTTCGTCGTGGGGTTCGAGGATTTCGCGGAGCCGGCGGTGATCGGCGCGTACCCGCACGCCTACGCGCGGGTGGGGGCGGCGGGGCGCATCCTGGGGCTGCTGCGCGAGGCGGGGTGCGGCGAGCTGGTGCTGGTGGGGCCGGTGCGCAGGCCGTCGCTGCTCGACCTCAGGCCGGACCGGGAGGGTGCGAGGATCCTGGCGCGGATCGGGCGGGCGGCGTTCTCGGGGGATGACGGGCTGCTGGCGGCGCTGGTGCGGGTGTTCGGCGAGGAGGGGTTCCGGGTGATCGGCGCGCACGAGGTGCTGACGGAGGCGCTGGGGCCTGCGGGGCAGCTCGGGGCGGTGGCGGCGGACGCGGCGGCGATGGCGGACGTGGCGCGCGGGGTGGCGGTGGTGCGCGCGCTGGGTGGCGTGGACGTGGGGCAGGCGTGCGTGGTGCAGCAGGGGATCGTGCTGGCGGTGGAGGCGGTCGAGGGCACGGACGCGATGCTGGCGCGGGCGGGGGCGCTGGCGCGTCCCGGTCCCGGGGGCGTGCTGGTGAAGATGGCCAAGCCGGGGCAGGACCGGCGCGCGGACCTGCCGACGATCGGGCCGCGGACGCCGGGCGGGGCGGCGGCGGCGGGGCTGC
>CAXSER010000309.1:0-3764 GCA_964236315.1 uncultured Acetobacteraceae bacterium
CCAGCGCCTCCTCCTCCCCCGCCTGCGGCGCCAGCTCCGCCAGCTCGTCGACGGTGTGCCGCAGCCACTCCTCCTCGCGCTCGGCCGCCGCGATCGCCTCGCGCGCCTGGCGCAACGCGTGCGACGCGTCGCGCCACACCCGGTGCCGCGTCGCGACCTCGCGCCGCAGCGTCGCCGGCACGCCGTAGCTGTCGAGCAGCATCACGTGCGTCGCCGGGTCCGCCAGCCCCATCTGGTCGTGCTGCCCCGACACCTCGACCAGCAGCGCCCCCAGCCGGCGCAGCAGCGCCACCCCCACCGGCTGGTCGTTGACGAACGCCCGCGACCGCCCGTCGCTCGCCACCGCCCGACGCAGCACGATGTCCTCCCCCGGCTCCGCCCCGATGCCGCCCTCCTCCAGCAGCGCGTATGCCGGATGCTCAGCGTGCACGGCGAAGCTCGCCACCACCGAGGCCTGCGCCGCGTCCGTGCGCACCAGCCCCGCGTCCGCGCGCATGCCCAGCGCCAGCCCCAGGCTGTCGAGCAGGATCGACTTGCCCGCGCCGGTCTCGCCGGTGAGCACGGTCAGCCCCGCCCCGAACCCGAGGTCCAGCCGCTCGATCAGCACGACGTCACGGATCGCCAGCGCGGTCAGCATGGGCCTGTCAGTATGGATCGGTCAGCGCGGGTCGTCATCGCAGGTCCGGCGGCATGCGGAAGAGCACGCTGCAGCCGGCGCTCAGAAGATCCAGCCGAAGGCGCGCGCCACCAGGCTCGACTTGGTGTTCGGGTCGGCCGTGCCGATTTGGCGCCCCTGCACCACGTTCTGTGCCACGAGGTCGTTCCAGCTGTCCTGGTACCAGCGGTTCCCCGGGTAGTTGTACGCGAGCACGGAGGCCGTCTTGCGCGCCTGGTCGGTCAGCCCGAGCCTGAGATAGATCTCGGTGAGCCGGTGCAGAGCCTCGGGCACGTGGTTCGTGGTCTGGTAGTTGTCGACGACGCGCTGGAACCGCCCGACCGCCGCGCCATACAGCTGCTGCTTCTCATAATAACGGCCGATCTCCATCTCCTTGCCCGCCAAGTGGTCGCGGCACAGATCGATCTTGAGGCGCGAGTCACGGCCGTATGCGCTGTCGGGATAACGGTTGACCACCTCCTGCAGCGCCACCATCGCCTCCTGCGTGCCCTTCTGGTCGCGCTCCACGTCGGCGATCTGCTCGTAGAAGCACAAGGCCCGCAGGTAGTAGGCGTATGCCGTGTCCTTGCTCGCCGGATGCAGCTGGATGTAGCGATCGAGCTGCGCGGTCGCGTCCGAGTAGTGGTTGCGCAGGTACTCCGCATACCCGTCCATCAGCTGCGCGTTCACCGACCAGGGCGAGTACGGGTAGTTCTGCTGCACCGCGTCGAACTGCGTCACCGCGATGCCGTAGTCCTTGCGGTTCAGGGCATCGACGCCGTTGTTGTAGAGCTGCTCGGGCGGCTCCTTGCTCAGGTCGACGCGCTGGTTGAGCGCGTCGGCATTGCCGTTCCATGGCAGGATCGAGCCGATCGAGGCGCACCCGCCCAGCAGCAGGACGCAGGGCAGGGCGGTTTGGAGAAACGCGCGCGAGACGCTCGTGGTGGAGCTCATGGCCTGGGTTCCCGCAACGCCTGTGACATGGTCGGACGCTATACAGTAGGTTCCCGGAACGCGGTAGATCGGCAGGTAGGAAGGTGGAGGCACCGCCTCGGGCTCCGCCAAAGGCCAGCCCCCGGGAACCGCCATCCAGGAAAGCAGAATTGCCCGGAGCCGCGAGCGGACCTGGGCACCCACCCAGACTCGCCGGCTCCGGCGCGACTCCTAGGCGGCCCGCGCCATGCTCCGCGACACCCAGAGCTCCTCGGCCGGCGCCACCCAGCGCCATGCGTTGGCATCCGCCAGCAGCGCGCGCAGCACCAGGTTGTTCAGCCTGTGGCCGGAACGATGCCCTGCGAAGCAGCCGTGCAGCCGTGCCCCGGCCAGCGACAGGTCGCCCACGGCATCCAGCATCTTGTGGCGCACGAACTCGTCGGCCATGCGCAGGCCGCCGGGATTGAGCACCCGCGCGCCATCGACCACGACGGCATTGTCCAGCGAGCCGCCCCGCGCAAGGCCGCCCGCGCGCAACGCGTCGATCTCCTGCACCTGGGTGAAGGTCCGGGCATGCTGCAGCGCCGAGCGGAACCCGGCGTCCGACAGCTCGAAGTCCAGCGACTGCCGGCCGATCGCCTCGGCGCGGAAATCGATCCGCATGGCCATGGACAGCGTCGGCACGGACACCGCCGCCTCGGCGGCGTGCGGCCGAAGCTCCGCCCAGGCGCCACCTTCCTCGACCCGCGCCACGCGCAGGATTTCGATGGCCCGACGCAGCGCCGGCTGCGCCATGCGCCCCGCACAGTCGATCAGGAACACGAACGGCGCCGAGGACCCATCGAGCACCGGAACCTCCGGCCCATCCAGCTCGGCCACCAAATTGTCGACGCCGCAGGCCGACAGCGCCGCGAGCAGGTGCTCGACGGTGCCGACCACCAGCCCGGGGCTCGCCGGGTCTGACAGCAGGGTGCACAGCCGGGTGTCGCTGACCGCGTCATGGCGGGCGGGAAGGTCGAGACCGAGGTCGGAGCGGCGAAACACGATCCCGCTGCCGGCCGGGGCGGGATGCAGGGTCAGTGTCGCCTGCTGGCCGCCGTGCAGTCCCACGCCGCGACAGTGGATGGAGCGGCGCAGGGTGTGCTCGAACGCGGGGCCGACATCTCCGGACCCGGAGGACGGGCAGGATTCGAGGGCCGCGTCGATCATTCCATCCATTCCGCGTCGCCTTGCTCATGCAGGCCATCCTGGCGCTGCAATACATCAGGTGGCGCGGCACCCCGCGACGAGAGAACGCTAGGGCGTCCCCCGTCGCGCCGCGAGTAAAGCTTTATTTCCGAGTATGTCGCTGCAAGCTATTGTTCCTGCACGTCTTTGTGCGGCACACCATCGTGCTCACGAGGTCTGCCGGCGCAGGAACGCCGGGATGTCGAGGCCCATCTCCTCCGTCACCGCCGGACGCACCGACGCCGCCGGCGCTGCGGCAGCCGGTGCCACAGGCTCTGAACGCGCCGGTTCCGGGGACGCAGTCGGCAGCCTGCTCCGGATCGCCCCGGTGACGATGCCGAACAGGCTGCTGCGCGGCGCCGCCGCCGCCACCGGCCCGGCCGGCGCGTCGTTGAACAGCGGGCTGCGTGGTGCGCGTGTGGCCAGCACCGCCGTGGCGGCAGGCCGCGGCGGCTGCCGCGTCTCGGCGTCCATCGACACGGGACGCTGCGCGGAGGCTGCCGCCGCCTGGTGGCCCGCATGAACCTGCGCAACAGGCGGCGCCACCGGCGCACCCATCAGCGGAACCGGGCCATGCGCGACCGGCTGCCCCTGGGCCGACATCGTCGTGGCCATCACCGGCACGTTGCCCGAGGTGGAGGCGAACTGCGTCGAGCCGCCGGCCTGCGGCAGCGCCATCGCCGGCATCGGCACCGCCGCACCCCCGCCGACCGCGACCAGACGCGGCCGCTGCGCATCGAGCGCCGCCTGCACCGGGCTCTCGATCCCGGTGGCGACCACGGAGACGCGGATGCGCCCGGTCAGGTGCTCGTCGATCGCCGAGCCGAAGATGATGTTGGCGTCGTCGGCAACCTCCTCGCGGATGCGGTTCGCCGCCTGGTCCACCTCGAACAGCGTCATGTCCTCGCCGCCGGTGATGTTGATCAGCAGCCCGCGCGCGCCGGCCATC
>CAXSER010000310.1:0-1791 GCA_964236315.1 uncultured Acetobacteraceae bacterium
GCACCAGAGGGCGCGGTTCGGGCGGGCGCTGGTGTGCGCGGGGACGGCGCGGCTGTGGGTCGAGGCGGTGGGGGTGGAGGCGGAGGACCCGGCGCGCGACCCGGCGTGGGTGGCGGCGCGGGTGAACCTGGCGCGCACGGCGGTGGAGGCGGCGTGCATGGAGGCGATGGCGCTGGTGCAGCGCTCGCTGGGGCTGCAGGCGTTCCTGCGGGGGTCCACGGTGGAGCGGATGGGGCGGGACCTGGCGACGTACCTGCGCCAGCCGGCGCCGGACGAGGCGCTGCACGAGGCGGCGGGGCATTTCGCCGCGCGGGGCGACGGGTGGTGACGATGCGGGCGGGCGAGGTGCATCGGGCGTGGCGGGCGCTGCCGGAGGTGGCGCTGGGGGCGGTGTGCGGGGCGGGCGATCCGCTGGTGCTGGCGCCGCATCCGGACGACGAGAGCCTGGGGTGCGGCGGGCTGATCGCGCGCGCGGTGGCTTCGGGGCGTTCGCCGCTGGTGGTGGTGCTGACGGACGGGGCGGGGTCGCATCCGGGGTCGGTGGCGTATCCGGGGGCGCGGCTGGCGGCGCTGCGGGAGGCGGAGACGCTGGCGGCGGTGGGGGCGCTGGGGCTGGGGGCGGAGCGGGTGGTGTTCCTGCGCGAGGCGGACACGCGGGCGCCGCAGGGCGGGGCGGCGCTGGAGGCGGTGGCGGGGCGGGTGTGCGCGCTGGTGGAGCGGCACGGGTGCACGGCGGTGCTGGCGAGCTGGGCGCACGATCCGCACTGCGACCACCTGGCGGCGGACCGGGTGGCGCGGGCGGTGGCGGCGCGGTGCGGGGTGGCGCACTGGGCGTATCCGGTGTGGGGGTGGACGCTGGCGGAGGACGCGGCGGTGCCGGGCGGCGAGGTGGTCGGAGGGCGGCTGGACGTGGGGGCGTACGCGGGAGCGAAGGCGCGGGCGGTGGCGGCGCACCGGTCGCAGCACGGGCTGGTGGTGGGGGACGATCCGGGGGGGTTCGTGCTGCCGCGGGGGCTGCTGCACCATTTCGAGGGAGGGTGGGAGGTGTTCCTGCGGCCGGGGGTGGTGGCGTGAGCGGGGACACGGTGGGCGGCGGCGGTCGGCCCCGCAGCGGGCGGACGCGCGATGCGGCGCATTTCGAGCGGCTGTATGCGGCGAGCCCGGATCCGTGGGGGTTCCGCACCAGCGGCTACGAGCACGACAAGTACCGCGCGACGCTGGCCGCGCTGCCGGAGCGGCGGTTCGGTTCGGCGCTGGAGGTGGGGTGCTCGATCGGGGAGCTGACGCGGCGGCTGGCGGCGCGCTGCGACCGGGTGCTCGGGGTCGATCTCAGCGAGGCGGCGTTGCGCGAGGCGGAGGCGGCGTGCGCGGGGCTGGCGGGGGTGGAGTTCCGCAGGGCCATGGTGCCGGCGGAGTGGCCGGGGGGGGCGTTCGACCTCGTGGTGCTGTCCGAGGTGCTCTACTTCCTGGTGCCGGACGATCTGGCGGAGGTGGCGCGGCGGTGCCTCGACGGGCTCGCGCCGGGCGGGCTGGTGCTGCTGGTGAACTGGACGGGGCCGACGGACGATCCGCTCAGCGGGGACGAGGCGGCGGCGCTGTTCATCGCGGGGGTGGGGCCGCGGCTGCGCGCGGTGCGGCAGGAGCGGCACGCGGGGTTCAGGCTGGATCTGCTGGGGGAGTGAAGCAAGGCCGGGCCCTGCCCGGACCCGCCAGGGCGAGCCGCCCTGGACCGGCACTTTCTTGAGCAAGGCCAGTTTCTTGAGCAAGGCCAGTTTCTTGAGCAAGGCCAGT
>CAXSER010000310.1:1891-3764 GCA_964236315.1 uncultured Acetobacteraceae bacterium
TTTCTTGAGCAAGGCCAGTTTCTTGAGCAAGGCCAGTTTCTTGAGCAAGGCCAGTCCGGGGCGGCTCGCCCTGGCGGAGCTCGAGGCAGGGCCTCGACCTTGCCTTTGCGTCGTCCCGGTTGGGCATGGCGGTGCGTGGGGCGCGTGCTATACCCCGCGGCGGCCCCTCCTCATGGCGTGGCCCATGGACCCGTCTGCCCAGGTTTGGGGGGCCGGGCCACGGGGGCCGGAGAAGGGGATACGCCGATGGCCCGCCGCCGACAGCTCTACGAGGGTAAGGCCAAGATCCTGTTCGAGGGCCCGGAGCCGGGCACCCTGGTGCAGTACTTCAAGGACGACGCCACCGCCGGCAACGGCGCCAAGAAGGGCGTGATCACAGGCAAGGGCGTGCTCAACAACCGCATCAGCGAGTACCTGATGATGCGGCTGGCCGAGATCGGCGTGCCGAACCACTTCGTGCGGCGCCTGAACATGCGCGAGCAGCTGATCCGCGAGGTCGAGATCATCCCGATCGAGATCGTGGTGCGCAACGTCGCCGCCGGCAGCCTGTCGACGCGGCTGGGGATCCCCGAGGGGACGCGGCTGCCGCGCTCGATCATCGAGTACTACTACAAGAACGACGCGCTGGGCGATCCGATGGTGGCCGAGGAGCACATCACGGCGTTCGGCTGGGCGAGCACGGCGGACATGGACGACATCGTGGCGCTGACGCTGCGCACCAACGACTTCCTGTCGGGGCTGTTCCTCGGCGTGGGGATCACGCTGGTGGACTTCAAGCTGGAGTTCGGCAGGCTGTACGAGAACGACGACATGCGCGTCGTGCTGGCCGACGAGATCAGCCCGGACAACTGCCGGCTGTGGGACAGCAAGACCAACGAGAAGATGGACAAGGACCGCTTCCGCAGGGACCTCGGGCGGGTCGAGGAGGCGTACCAGGAGGTGGCGCGCAGGCTCGGCATCCTCCCCGAGGCGGGGACGCGCGACATGAAGGGCCCGGAGCTGATGCAGTGAGCGGCGCAGGCGTGCGGGGCGTGGCGGGCGCGGTGGCCGGGGCGGGCGGGCGATGACGCGGGCGGTGGTGACGATCATGCTCAGGGAGGGCGTGCTCGATCCGCAGGGGCGCGCGATCGGGCATGCGCTGGGGCAGCTCGGCTTCGCGGGCGTGGGGGAGATCCGCGCGGGCAAGGTGATCGAGCTGGACCTGGCAGAGGCGGACCCGGAGCGCGCCCGCGCCCAGGCCGAGGAGATGGCCCGCAGGCTGCTGGCCAATACCGTCATCGAGAGCTTTCGCGTGGAGCTGACCTGATGCGCACATCCGTCCGATCCGAGACCGCCCTGCCTCGCGCGGCGGAGCACGCCCTGGCCGCCCGCGCGGCCGAGCCCGCCTCGGCCCGCCGTGCGGCGCGGGGCGTCGCGTCCTGCCGCGCGGTGCTGGCCGCCCTGCCCTGCCGCGTGCTGGGAGGGACGGTGCTGGCACTGCCGGCGCTGCTCGCGCTGTCCGGCGCGGCGCAGGCGCAGCGGCTCAGCCCGGTGACGGGGGAGGCGCTGATGAAGCTGTGCACCAGCAAGACGCCGGTGGGATGCGACGCCTACGTCAGCGGCGTGTCGGACGAGGCGGAGCTGCTGGGGCGCTCCAACTCTGAGCCGACCGACCATGACGCCATGCAGTTCTGCATCCCCGCGGACGTGAAGGGCAGCGCGCTGCGACAGACCGTGGTGGCGTGGGCGCAGGCGCACGGCGAGGACTCCAAGCTGCCGGCGGCGATGCTCGTCGTGCACGCGTTCCGCGCCAGCTTCCCTTGCAAGGGCGGCACTCCCGCGGGCAGCGCCGGCGTCCGATGAGCGCTGCGTCGTGAGGGTCGGGTCGTGAGGG
>CAXSER010000311.1:0-3761 GCA_964236315.1 uncultured Acetobacteraceae bacterium
CCAGGGCGAGCCGCCCTGGACCGGCCTCTCCTGAGGGAAGGCGATCCAAGGGCCCGGCCCTTGGCGGAGCTCGAGGCGGAGCCTCGACCTTGCCTCAGCCTTCGGCCGGATCGTGCGACACGTACCACCGCCCGCGCCCCGACGCCTTCGCGTAGCGCAGCGCGCGCTGCGAGCGGCGAATCAGGCTCTCCACGCTCTCCGCGCTGCCCACCTGGCGGCAGGCGATGCCCATCGACACCCCCAGCAGCAGCGAGCCCTCCGACGCCAGCGCCGCGAACGTCCCCGGCGCCTCCAGCCGCAGCTTCTCCGCGCGCTCCGCCACGGACAGCTCGTCGGCGTTGTCCAGCCACGCCGCGAACAGGTCGCCGCCCATGCGCCCGATCAGGTCCGCGGGACGGAAGGTGCGGCGCAGCATCTCCGCGGTCGCCAGCAGCGCCGCGTCCCCCAGCTCCTGCCCCCAGCACGCGTTCATCCGCCGGAAATGGTCGAGGTCGAGCAGCAGCAGCGTCCCCGGCACAGACTCCCGGTCCAGCCGGTCGATGCGCCGCGTCATCTCCTGCGTGAACGCCTCGCGGTTGAACAGCGCGGTCAGCCCGTCGCTGCGCGACTGCAGCGACAGCTCGCCCGCCACCAGCTCCTGGCCGAGCAGCAGGCGCAGCAGCCCGATCGCCGCCTCCGCCGCGCCGACGTCGGCCTCGTCCCACGCCGAGGCGCCCGGGCTGCGCCACAGCGCCAGCACCGGGTCGCCCACCTGGCTGCCGGCGCACACCATCACCCCGTGCCCGCCCACGTCGAGCATCCGCCGCCCCGCCGACCCGGCGCGCGCCGGCATCGACCCCGGCGGCAGCGCCAGCACCGTGCCGCTGAGCCGCAGCACGAAGCCGATCGGGTCCAGCAGCGTGGCGCCCGCCGCCCCCAGGCGGTCGCACACCAGGTCCAGCGCCAGCTCCAGCGGGCACACCAGCGACGCCGGACCGCGCAGGCCCTCCAGCACCTGCTCTGCCACCGCGGCGCGGTGCAGCGCCACGGAGAACGGCGCCACCTTGCGCGTCACCTCCTGCGCGAAGCCGCGCACCCCCGCATGGCGCCCCAGCACGTCGTGCAGCGGCGCCGCCGTCACCAGCAGGCACGCCGCCGAGCCGTCCGCGCGCCGCATCCACACCCTGCGCCCGCACGACGACGCGCCGGGCGCGAACGGGTCGCCCTCCGACGGGTCGACCAGCAGCGCGCGCGCCTCGCGCCCGAGCAGCGCCCCCGCCTCGTGGCCGAGCGCGCGCTCCGGCGCCACCAGCCGCAGCAGCCCCTCGGCGTCCGTCTCGAACACCAGCTCCGCCGCCGTGCCGAGGATCTCCGGCCAGGTGGCGTCGCCCACGCGCGGCAGGTCCTGATCGGCGGCGATGGCAAGGTCCTCGTTCATCAATGCTGCGCACTCCCGTTGGCCTGATCCTGCCAGGGGCGGGTGAACAGCCGCTTAACCCGCGGCGGCGGGCCCCGGACCCCGCCAGGAACGAGGCCCTGCCTCCACCCCCGCAGGCCCCGCCTCCGTGCCCCGTCGTTGACACTGCGGTGCGCATCGGGCACGGGGCTGGCACCCTGGCCGCCGCGCCGCGGCCGAACGCGGGACCACGCCGAATGAGCGACGACGACACCCTGCGCCTGCGCATCGAGGCGCTCTGGGACGCCCGCGACACCCTCTCCCCCGCCACCGGCGGCGAGCCCCGCGACACCGTGCGCGCGGCCCTGGACGCCCTGGACTGCGGCCGCCTGCGCGTCGCCACCCCCGGCGAAGGCGGCTGGACCGTCCACCAGTGGCTGAAGAAGGCCGTGCTCCTCTCCTTCCGCCTCAACGACAACGTCCCCGTGGCCGGCGGCTGGGACAAGGTCCCCCTCAAGTTCGCCGGCTGGGGCGAGAACCGCTTCCGCGAGGCCGGCTTCCGCGCCGTCCCCGGCGCCGTCGTGCGCCACTCCGCCTATGTCGCGCCGGGCGTCGTGCTCATGCCCAGCTTCGTCAACGTCGGCGCCCACGTGGGCCACGGCACCATGATCGACACCTGGGCCACCGTCGGCTCCTGCGCCCAGATCGGCGCGCGCTGCCACATCAGCGGCGGAACCGGCATCGGCGGCGTCCTGGAGCCCCTGCAGGCCGACCCCGTCGTCATCGAGGACGACTGCTTCATCGGCGCCCGCTCCGAGGTCGCCGAGGGCGTCATCGTCGAGCGCGGCAGCGTCCTCTCCATGGGCGTCTTCCTCGGCGCATCCACCAAGATCATCGACCGCGCCACCGGCGAGGTCACCACCGGCCGCGTCCCCGCCTACTCCGTCGTCATCCCCGGCACCCTGCCCGGACGCGCGCTCCCGGACGGCTCGCCCGGCCCCGGCCTCGCCTGCGCGGTCATCGTCAAGCGCGTCGACGAGCGCACGCGGTCCAAGACGTCGATCAACGAGCTGCTGCGCGAGTGAACGCGAAGCAAGCAAGCCCGGGCTCTGCCCGGACCCGCCAGGGGCGAGCCGCCCCTGGACCGGCCTCCTTAAGGGATGCGTTCCAAGGGCGCAGCCTTCGGCGGAGTCCAGAGGCCCCGCTTTCAGGCATCGGGCCTCTGGCCCTGCTTCCTTGCTGACCCCCGACCCCCTCCCCCTCGCGCAGGCCCTGCTGCGCTGCGCCTCCGTCACCCCCGCCGACGCCGGCGCCCAGGCCGTCCTCGCCGGCGCCCTGGAGCGCCTCGGCTTCACGATCACCCACCTGCCGTTCGGCACCACCCCCAACCTGTTCGCCCGCCGCGGCACCGCCGGCCCGCACCTCTGCTTCGCCGGCCACACCGACGTCGTCCCCCCCGGCGAGCGCGGCTGGACCTCCCCGCCCTTCGACGCACAGGTGCGCGACGACACCCTGTTCGCCCGCGGCGCCGTGGACATGAAGGGCGCCATCGCCTGCTTCGTCGCCGCCTGCGAGCACCACCTGGCCACGCCGCGCGCCGGCTCCATCAGCCTGCTGGTCACCGGCGACGAGGAGGGGCCGGCCACCGACGGCACCACCCGCGTGCTCGACTGGATGGCGGCGCACGGCCACGTCCCCGACCTCTGCCTCCTCGGCGAGCCCACCAACCCCGACGCCCTGGGCGACGCCATCAAGGTCGGCCGCCGCGGCAGCCTCAACGCCACGCTGACCGTGCACGGCACCCAGGGCCACGCCGCCTACCCGGAGCGCGCCGACAACCCCGTGCACCGCCTGCTGCGCGTCCTCGCGGCCCTGACCGCCGCCCCGCTGGACGGCGGCACCGAGTGGTTCGCCCCCTCCGGCCTGCAGGTCGTCGACCTCGACGTCGGCAACCCCGCCTTCAACGTGATCCCCGACCGCGCCCGCGCGCGGCTCAACATCCGCTTCAACGACCGCCACACCGGCGCCTCCCTGGAGGCCTGGCTGCGCGCGACTCTGGCCGAGCACGCGCCGCGCGCCACGCTCGACGCCGTGCTCGGCGCCGAGTGCTTCCTCACCACCCCCGGCCCGCTGGTCGAGCGCCTGTGCGACGCGATCGAGCGCACCCTCGGCCGCCGCCCGGAGCGCACGACCGCCGGCGGCACGTCGGACGCCCGCTTCATCGCGCGCCACTGCCCGGTCGCCGAGTTCGGCCTGGTCGGCGCGTCCATGCACGCCGTCGACGAGCACGTCCCGCTCTCCGACCTGCGCGCGCTGGCCGCCTGCTACGCCGCCATCCTCGCCGAGTTCGTCCCGTGAGCGGCCCCGACCGCCCCGCCCCCGGCCT